>NZ_JAUBTN010000069.1:0-35485 GCF_036705055.1 Microcoleus sp. CZ3-B2
CATTAGTCATTAGTCATTAGTCATTAGTCATTAGTCATTAGTCATTAGTCATTAGTTATTAGTCATTAGTCATTAGTTATTTGTTGTTTGTTGTTTGTTGTTTGTTGTTTGTTGTTTATTATTTGTTATTTGTTATTTGTTATTTGTTATTGGTAACAACTGGCAACTGACAACTGACAACTGACAACTGACAACTGACAACTGCTTTCCGTACAACGTCATCAGGAAGAAGTCATTAGTCATTAGTCATTAGTCATTAGTCATTAGTGCTGTCGCCTCCGAGCTTTCCGTACAATGTCATCAGGAAGAAGTCATTAGTCATTAGTCATTAGTCATTAGTGCTGTCGCCTCCGAGCTTTCCGTACAATGTCATCAGGAAGAAGTCATTAGTCATTAGTCATTAGTCATTAGTCATTAGTGCTGTCGCCTCCGAGCTTTCCGTACAATGTCATCAGGAAGAAGGAAGAAGGAAGAAGGAAGAAGGAAGAAGGAAGAAGGAAGAAGGAAGAAAAATAATTAAACTTTTTTAATTTACCGATGCCCGATGCCCGATGCCCGATGCCCGATTCCCCATTCCCCATTCCCCATTTGAGTTAATCTATTATTTTGACAAAAAAGATAAGATGTTATCCCAAGTTTTTTACTTGCTGCGTTCTCGTGCTGACGGCAAATATATCAGCGCTTGTCCCAATCCCGATTCGGCCGTAAGTTACCTGCTGATGTTTCGCGAAGACTATGACGCTTTGAGCTATCTCAACACCCATGCTGCTGATGTTGCCGATCGATTCGGAGTAGAATCGATTTCCGGTTCTCAGGTAAAAAAGTTGCTGGAACGTTGGAGCTTTAAGGGTGTGGGGATTGTTCAAGACCCGCTGTTACCGAATATTGAGTTTTTAACAACTCATTAAAGTTATTTTCCTTAAAATTGAACTCGAATCATGAATCTAAAAAAAAGGTTGCCACACTCTCCCTTTGCGATCGCCGCTTATTGCCTAATTATTGCGATCGGCATCATGTTTTGGGGCGGGCCGATTTCTGTAGCTGGAGCAGTTGCAGAATTGAGAATTGGCGAAGGGTCTAGCTCTGAGTTAGCCCTTCGTGAAGGTCATCGAATGACGATCGTGTCCGGACATTCTTTTTCATGCGATTGGAAAGATGCCTCCAATAACATCAATCGATGTAGAACGAACCTGAAAGGTCGATCACTTGAGATTGAATTTAAGGTAGAACCCTTTGAAGTACCGCAGTGTAATATTAGATACAGCGAACAATCGTTTCAATGTGGCGGCTCTAATGACTACCGCCACAAACCCGGTCAAGCCGATCTCTGGATAGAAAATTCTCTGGGCTTAACAGACTTCGATCGAATTTGGCTTTTTTTAACCAATCCATTAGCCAATCTCTTCGGAAATATTACCGAAATTGATTGGAATAATATAACACCTATTTTGAATTGGGTAGTAGCCATTCTAATTGCAGCGGCACTCGGTTTGCACTTTATGCAAACACCCAGGGTTGGGTCGAGATTTGCAGGTTTCATTCTAATCGTGCCGATATCAATATTAATCAGACCGATCGTTTGGTGGTTTACACTATTAGTCTTGATACTAACCGGACACGCTGATTGATAAAGTAATAATAAGTAATAGACATCTCCCATAATTATTGTGGAACAGGCTGGACGGCCTGTTCTTCACAGCCTTTTTGGAAGATGTCTAATAAGTGATAAGTGATAAGTGATTAACTCTCGAATTATAATTTCCATTTTCAAGCGCGGAAGCAAAGAGAGTAGTTATGCGATAAAGCCGTTTCCCGAATTCTCGGATGAGATTCAAAATAGCGTTATCGATCGCCTCGCCTTAAACGGAACTTACACCGTGTAATGGCTGTAGCGATCGCCTGATCGACCTTCCCGAGTCCGAAGCCCCATATTTAGTGCAAATTGTCAAATTTATCAAGCTTTCACCCTAAATCTGAATCCTGTTGTATATTCGTAGTTTGTTGATATATTCCGCGTCAGTACATAAATTATGGTTCCAAAATTAGAGCGATCAAGTGTTAGCGAAAAACGCAACCAGTCCGATTTTCCCGAAACAGTACCGACAGCAAATCCAATATTTTTCAGGACGTACAGCCGCCGTACCGAGACAGGGCGGGAGACTTGGGCCCAAGTGTGCGATCGAACCGTCAAGGGCTTAGCGTCGCTAGGAAACCTCACTGCTGAAGAAACAGAGCTCCTACACCGGATGCAAAACCAGCTCAAAACCCTCGCTTCCGGGCGCTGGCTGTGGGTAGGCGGCAGCAAATGGATAGAACAACCCGAAAACTTTTCCGGCGCCTATAATTGTTCTTCAACAAATATTCTCGACTGGCGCGCCTTTGGCTTGTTAATGGATTTGGCAATGATGGGCTGCGGTACCGGCGCAGTTTTGGAACCCAAATATATCAACCAATTGCCACAGATTAGCAACCGCTTAACCGTAACAATGCAAGGCGAAATCGGCTCTACACCCGCCCAGTCGCGCCGCCAAGCAACCGAAGTGAAAATAGACGAAAAAACCGCAACTATCCATGTCGGAGATTCTCGCCAAGGTTGGGTGCAATCCTATCAAACTTTATTGGAATTATCCACAGATGAAAGATTTGCAGGCGAAGTTCAAGTTTACATAGATTTGAGCGACGTTCGCCCGGTGGGAGAGCCTTTAAAAGGTTTTGGCGGAGTCGCAAATCCGGTGAAATTGCCCGACCTTTATCAACGGTGTTCGGCTATTTTGAATAAAGCTTTAGGGCGGCAATTAAATTCAGTTGAATGCTGCGTGTTGATAGATGAAGCAGCGGTCACAATTGTTGCTGGAAATATTAGGCGCAGCGCGGGAATTCGTCAGTTTTCTTTCGATGACGAATTGGGAGCCAATGCTAAAAATAACCTATGGCAACAAGATGAAAATGGCAACTGGAAAATAGATCCAGATCGCGATGCTTTGAGAATGGCAAATCACTCTCGTGTTTTTCATCACAAACCAACACTGGAAGAATGTATTGATGCTGTTCGCAAACAGTATTATTCTGGTGAAGGTGCAATTCAATGGGCTGGTGAAGCTGTAGCTAGAGCTAACGTCGATTTACTTTCAACACCTAGTCTTAAAATTGAGTTCTTGAAAGCTTACGACCAAGGAAAAGCTAAACAGTGGTTCCAGGAACGCTATCCTGACATGACTGCGGAAGAATTAGAGCATCGGTCAGTTCGTTTGGGCTTAAACCCGTGTGGTAAGTAATTTTGCCTCACGTTAAAAACCTCGCAAATTCGGAGAATACTGAGATGTTAATTCCGAGGTAAGTAAGGGCATTAAAAATCCTTTGCCACCGTAGAGCGTACTGGGTGAACCTTCTTGATTGAAGAACATAATCCTGGCAAGAGTGCGGGGCATTTATAACTAAAGTAAATGAAAAAGTACGCCGAGCTACAGGGAAAATAGAATCTGTAGAACTAAAGGATAAAAAGCCTTTAGGATAACAAAACTGGAAATCATCGGCTCTAATTTTCACTGTAATCTGGGGGAGGTTCACCTCAATCAAATCGACCCTTACAACTTTAAAGAACAGGAGGAAGCTTTCACCGCCGGAGCTCTATCTGTCGCGGTACTTCTCAATCACAAATTTCTCGAACCTCGCTATCAATACAGCCGCGAATTAGACCCGATTGTCGGCGTATCTTTCACGGGATTGTTCGATTTCTTCGTTCATGCTTTTGGCGTTGAGTGGCTGCGCTGGTGGGTGGAAGGTCGCCCGCAAACTCCGCAGGGAATCGCTTTTAAACAGCGGGAAGAAGAGTATTTGACTGGTTGGCGGGAGATTGTGAATCGGGTAGTATGGGATTATTGCGATCGCCATTCCTTGAAACGCCCCAATCGCTGCACAACCGTGCAACCATCGGGTACAAAATCTCTGCTCACAGGTGCTTCTCCGGGCTGGCATCCGCCGAAAGCCCAGCGTTTTATTCGCCGAATCACTTTCGGCAAAAACGACCCCGTAGCCCTCGCCTGCATCGACTACGGATACAACGTGATTCCGTCTCAATCTGACAAAGATGAAAACGGCAATTTACTCAACAATCCCTTCGACGAACGCTGCACGGAATGGCTGGTAGAAATACCCGTTGCTGTAAGTTGGGCTGACTTACCCGGTGCCGATGAAATTGACATTAACAAGTTCTCAGCGGCGGCACAAATGGACTTTTATATGCAAGTGCAAAAGTTCTATGTCAGACACAACACTTCAGCAACAATTGAACTGCGGGAAAATGAAGTAGAAAGTTTGGCTACTCGGATTTACGAAGCAATTCGCGATGACGAAGGCTATATTTCTGCAGCACTTTTAGCCAGATTTGATGCTCTAGAAACTTTCCCGCGCTTGCCCTTTGAACCGATTAATAAGGAAACTTACACCAAAATGGTGGCAGAGGCTTTATCGCGCCGCGAGATTGATGTTTTCCACGAGGCTTTGAGCCGTTACGATTTGGGTGAAATGATGGATTCTGGGCCGGCGGGCTGCGATTCTGACAAGTGTTTGATGCCGGAGATTAAGGCTATGTAATAGCATTGAATCAAATCCCCCGTTTGGGGGATTTTTTATGTTTAATTTCAGGTTAACAAAAATCGTAGGGGCGGGTTCACCGACAAATTCAAAGACTACAGACAGGTTAAATAAACCCGCCCCCACCCCACCAACAAGCTATAGCTTAATTGTATAATTAAAATTAGCCTAGATTTTAGAGTTTGTAACTAATAGCAAGATGATTAGAGGTGCAATTCCCGATGATATCCCCAATAATTTACAAGAGCAAATACTCCTGCAAGACGCTAAGGCTCAACCTGCCATCATGATTCAAGGTGGCTCCAGCAGACCGCTAGGAGATTCTCCCAGATTGGTTGCCAACTATGGCGGTCAGCCTGAAGATTGGTATAAAATGGCTAGTAACCAAAGCGCGATTATCGAGGGAGCTGTCGTTGAAATCCATTGGTATAGAAATGTTTGCACTCTTCAAAATGTCGAGTACAAAATCAAACGTACACACCCCAAAATAGCACCTAAAAACCAGTGAGGTTAATATAATATGAAGATTCGCTGCATTGCCAACAAAGGAACCGACCTGCCGGAAAATTACCTAAATCCACCGTTAGACATCACCGCAGAAACAGAATTTAAACTGATAGTAGGTAAAGAGTATATTGTCTATGCTATCTCTGAATGGCAAGGTAATTTATCGTATTGTATTTGCGATGAGCGCTTTACTTATTATCCCATACACAATCCAGCCCCGTTATTTGAGATAGTCGATGCCAGATATTCTCAGTACTGGCAAGTGCAATTAGCAACTAACGGTTTGTTAGAGATTGCTTTTGAGCATTGGTTCTCCATACCTAATTTTTATGACAAACTAACTGACTCAGAAGAAGAAACGGTTTTGATTTTTGAGAAAATCAAAGAGCTTATGGATGCTGAAGCAGCAATTTCTCAACCCCAACCTTTCTCAGTTGAGGAATTGCTCGCGATGTCTCCATTGCAACCCGACAAACTAGCAAAAGTCCCTGGTTGAAATTATGTCAGAAAATCAAAATGAACCTAGAGAATACGATGCCGTCCTCGGCGGTCAAAGTTCAATTCCTGTCAATGCTGCGGTACTCGGAGGCATCCCCGGCGTTAAAAGCCGCTTAGCTTCGCCCGCTGTCGAAGTTAGAATCGCCGCACTCTCTGAAGCGCTGAAATATGGAGAAGCTGGGTTAGATTTGATAAGAATTCAAGCATTGCGGGATAACTCAATGCAGCTAAAATTAGCTGCCTATGCACTGCTGAACGATAGGGATGACTTAAAGATAAAACCGCAGTTCCAAGACTATCTCCCCACATTTGAATTTGATGTCATCACAGTAGATTCATATGGGAGAGAAAATAGCCGCACTAAGTCATTTGCTCACTTTTTTCCTGAAGACTTAGGTAACTCAATTGTACTAGAAATGGTTTACATTTCCGGCGGCACATTTATGATGGGTTCCCCCAACGACGAAGAGGGAGTAAATTATCAGCAAAGTCACCAGCATCAAGTCACAGTACCCACTTTTTATGCAGGCAAATACCCCATCACCCAAGCACAGTGGCAAGCAGTGATGGGAAACCACCCATCCCGTTTCCAAGGTGAAAAACGTCCTGTAGAAAATGTATCGTGGGATGATGCCGTAGAATTCTGTGGCAAACTCTCGCTACAAACCGGGAAAAAATATCGCCTATTGAGTGAAGCAGAATGGGAATACGCCTGTCGTGCGGGTACAACAACCCCATTTCATTTTGGGGAAACCATTACCCCGGAATTAGTCAACTATAAGGGATACGGGCGCTACGCAAACGCCCCCACAGGACTTTCCCGTGAACAAACAACCGATGTCGGGAGTTTTCCCCCCAATGCTTTTGGACTGTGCGATATGCACGGCAATGTTTTGGAGTGGTGCAGCGATACGTGGCACGAAGACTGGAACGGTGCACCAACTGACGGAAGTTCCTGGGAAACTGGCAGAAGGGATGTTCGAGTCCTGCGTGGCGGTTCCTGGTTCGATACTGCGCTTACTTGCCGCAGTGCCTATCGTGTCAGGGTTTGTGTGGGCCATCGCTTCCAGCTCATAGGTTTTCGCGTGGCTCTGGTTTTCGCGTAATCTCCGTAGCTAGATGACCTACTTATTTAATAATATCTTTTCTCTTTTGTAGCAGCAAGGTTACGGTTAAATAAACTGCTGCGTGCACGCCTAAAATTCCCCAATTCAAAGCCAAGTTTTGCCATGTTGGTTCGTAGACTGCGCTTTTCTCGAATAACTGCGGTAAGATTGTGCGATCGCACAATCTTACCGCACTTCCCTCAACCGTTCACATAATAATCCCGGGTTCCCTTCGCATTCATAGCTTCTCCGAGTCTATTTAACCCGTACACGTAAGCCGCAGTTCTCATGCAAACTGAAAATTCTTGAGATATTTTCCAAATTGCCTGAGTTTCTTCGACCATTTTGTGCTGCAACCGCTGGTTGACTTCCTCCAGCGTCCAATAAAGCCCGCTGCGATTTTGCACCCACTCAAAATAACTAACCGTTACGCCCCCAGCATTCACTAAAATATCAGGAATTACCTGAATTCCCCTCGCTTCTAAAATCAAATCAGCAGCCGAATCGATCGGCCCGTTAGCTACTTCAAAAATAAACTTAGCCTTGATATCATTAACATTGGCTTCAGTTATTTGATTCTCCAAAGCTGCTGGAACCAGCACGTCTACATCTAAGGCTAAAAGTTGCTCATTTGTTAAAAATTCGTGTTCGGCAATATTGCAAACTGAACCTTCGCAGTAAATAGCTTTGATACCTTTATTAGAGTCTTTAAACCCTCGAATACTGGGGATGTCCAGGCCTTGTTTGGCATAAATTCCCCCTTGGGAATCGCTGACTGCAACAACTTTGTAACCGGCGTTCCACAGCAATTCTGCTATTTCTGCACCGGCATTACCAAAACCTTGCACTGCTACGGTTGTGTCTTGAGGATTTAGTTCAAATTTGGGTAGAAGAGTTTCTATTACAAAAAAAGCGCCCATTGCTGTTGCGGTATCTCGACCCAAACTGCCGCCCATTGTTACGGGTTTACCTGTCACTACTCCCGGACAAAGCTGTCGCTTAATAATGTTGTACTGATCCATCATCCAACCCATAATCATGGGATTGGTGTAGACATCCGGCGCGGGAATATCGACATCGGGGCCGATGAAATCTGCGATCGCATCGATGTAACCCCGGCTCAACCTTTCCAATTCAAATTTGGACAATTCTTTGGGATTGACAGTAATTCCGCCCTTGCCTCCTCCGAATGGTATGTTGAGAACCGCACATTTAAAAGTCATCCAAAATGCCAAGGATTGCACTTCATCGAGGGATACATTTGGATGGTAGCGCACTCCTCCTTTAGAGGGGCCTCTGGTGTTGTCGTAGCGCACCCGATAACCTTGGAAAATTCGCAGGGAACCGTCGTCCATCCGCACGGGAATCGATACAATTAAGCTGGATTTGGGATATTTGAGCCGTTCGATCGTATCTTCGGAGAGGGATACATATTTTAAGGCTCGTTCTAATCGGCGACTGGCATCGGTAAATAATGAGTCAGACATAAGAAGTTAGTTGACTGTTGACTGTTGACTGTTGACTGTTGACTGTTGTCAGAGAGAAGAAAGCTTCTGGTGCTTAAGCTAATTTAATCACAATCCTGGTTGAATGCTGCCTCCTTTCTTCTGACAACAGTCAACTAACAACACTCAACTACTTTGTATCGATCGACAATATCGCACTCCCAAGCAGAGATTAAGCAAATACACTTAAAATAGAGAGATATATTTAAGCTCAAGGGGTAATTTGAGTTCGATCGCTCAAATCACAGCCAGTCACCAGGGGAAGTAAATTGTGACATAGATCGAGGCTCTAGCATATGTTCTAAACTCAATTATTATTATGGTTGGACTCCTAGCCGCGTTATCTGCATCGGCGGCGGGGGGTATGAGAATTGCCCTGCCCCTGCTGTTAATTGGTTTGTTGCGGATTGATAAACTTTGGTCGGAAATACCTCTATTATCGGGGGTTCCTCCCCAAGTGGCTATTACCATCTTGGTGAGTTGGTCGCTGTTAGAGTTATTTGCTTCTAAAACTTTTGCGGGACAGCGGATGCTGCAAGTTGTGCAGATTATTTTCAGTCCCATTGTAGGAGCAATTATGGGAATTGCGATCGCTCAGGTAAGTTCGATCAACGAAATTATTGCTCATCCTTGGATGCTGTGGATTATTGGTATTGTCGGAGGTTTGTTGGCTTTAGTGCTGCAACTGGTACAAGCAGGATGGCTTTACCGGCTGAGGGGTTTGCCGATTTGGGTAATTTTTTTGCAAGATGTTCTGTGCATTTCTTTGGTTTTCTTTGCCTTTGATGCCCCGCGACAGGGAGCGTTAGTTGCTATGCTGCTGCTGTGGCTGGCAATTCGCAGTTCTAAAGAGTGGTATCGCTGGTACAGAATTCAGGGAAGAGCGGGCGATGGGGGAAATCCCCGCCGCCGCAAGCGCGATCCTGATTAATTTAATTATTGGGCATCGGGCATCGGCCAAACAGAGCATCGGGTATTAGTTATTAGTTGTTGGTTCTTGGTTATTAGTTATGAGTTATTAGTTATGGTTAATTGCTATCAATTAGCAATGCCCCCATTTCCAATGCCTCAATTTCCAATTCCCAATTCCCAATTCCCTGCGCGGGCCGATTCCCAATTCCCTATTTAAAGCAAGCCGATCGAGTGTAGCGGGCCTTGACCCGTAATTAACTCGAGCACTAATGCTATAAAACCAATCATTGCTACACGACCGTTCCAGACTTCGGCCCCCGTCGTCAAACCCCACTCCCATTGCTCTTGAGGGTACATTTTGACTCTCTTGGAAGGGCGTACTACATCAGAGAATTTAACGCTGGGAGATTCGATCGACTCGATGACTAAATCGGCCAAGGCCTCAATAAACACCGGATGAGTATTCAGTGCCGGCACTCGGTAGAAATTTTCAATGCCCGATTCTTCTGCTAGTTCTCGATACTCCATGTCAATTTCTTGCAGAGTCTCGATGTGTTCCGAAACAAAACTAATCGGAACTACCAACAAATCTTCGACTCCACTTTCTGCCAATTCAGTAATCGCGTCTTCGGTGTAAGGCTTGAGCCATTCCACCGGGCCAACCCGACTTTGATAGGCGAGGGTGTGTTCGTTCGATCGGTTCAAATGTTCCATAATCAGACGAGTGCAATCTTCAATCTCGCGCTGATAGGGGTCTCCAGCCTCTTCTACGTAGCTGAGGGGGACACCGTGGGCGCTGAAAAAGATGTGAACTCGATCGGGATGTGGACTGTTGTCTAATTCTTGGGCGATCAGTTCCGACATCGCCTGAATGTAACCAGGTCGTTGATACCAAGAAGGAATAGCGGTGTATTCGATCTCGCTGAGGGCTGGATCTTTGCCCCACATTTCTTCTAACTGCCGGAAGCTAGAACCGCTGGTACTGATGGAAAATTGAGGATATAGCGGCAAGATTGCCAACTGTTCGATGCGATCGCGCTTAATTTTGGCGATCGCCTCTTCGGTAAAAGGATGCCAATAGCGCATCCCCACGTATACTCGGGCATCTTGTCCCTTTTCTTGCAAGAGTTCTTGCAGCGAAGCGGCTTGTTCTTCGGTAATCCGGCGCAAAGGAGAGCCGCCCCCGATTTGGCGGTAGTTTTCCTGGGATTTCTGAAATCGCAGGGTCGAAATCAACCAGGCGAGCGGTTTCTGCATCCACGGAAACGGAATGCGAATGATTTCCGGGTCAGCAAACAAGTTGAACAGGAAAGGACGGACATCCTCGATTTGATCTGGCCCGCCCAAGTTTAATAGCAATACTCCCACACGGCCCATAGCAGTTACAGCTCTCCCATCGTCTCAGTTCTGTTACTTATTTTAACAATATAGCCTCATGATATCTTAAGTCGATAACAAGCTATACATAATTTTGACTGTGGCAACAATTTTTAGAGATTTAAGTTATCGGTATCAGTGGCTGTACGACGCGATCGCCCGTCTGGCTTCTTTGAGCGTAGGTGGCGAGGCTCGTTTTCGCCAGCTAGCCCTGCAAAATTTGACCCCTAGGGCGGAAACTAAAATTTTAGACCTTTGTTGCGGTAGCGGCCAGACTACGCAGTTTCTCGTGCAATATTCCCAGGATGTCACAGGACTTGACGCTTCGCCATTATCTCTGGAACGGGCCAGAAAAAATGTACCGTCAGCCAAGTATGTAGAAGCTTTTGCCGAATCCATGCCATTTGGCGACGGTGAGTTTGACTTGGTGCACAGCAGCGTAGCGATGCACGAAATGCAGCCCCTACAGTTGAGGCAAATCTTTCAAGAAGTTTACCGCGTACTCAAGCCCGGGGGTGTATTCACTTTGGTAGATTTTCATCGACCCACAAATCCAGTATTTTGGCCGGGGTTAGCTGTATTTTTGTGGTTGTTTGAGACTGAAACCGCTTGGGAGTTAATCGAAACTGACTTGAATAGTTTGTTAGCAGAAGTTGGATTTCAACCTAACAATTCCCAAGCAACTCAACAACCCAAACTTTATGCGGGCGGCAGTATTCAAGTAATCCAAGTTCAAAAATAGTTATTGGTTATTGGTTATTGGTTATTGGTTATTGGCTATTGGTTATTGGCTATTGGTTATTGGTTATTGGCTATTGGTTATTGGTTATTGGTTATTGGTTATTGGTTATTGGTTATTGGCTATTGGTTATTGGCTATTGGTTATTGGTTATTGGTTATTGGTTATTGGCTATTGGTTATTGGTTATTGGCTATTGGTTATTGGTTATTGGTTATTAGTTATTGGTTATTGGTTATTGGTTATTAGTCATCAGTAACGGACGTGCATATCACGGTAAGAAACCGGGTTTCTACGATTATTCGTAACAGCAACGATAAATATTGAAAGAAACCCGGTTTCTCTGGTCGTGAGTGCGTGACTAAGAAACCCGATTTCTAAGGGTTGTGGGTTGAGTGACGATAAATATTAAAAGAAACCCGGTTTCTCAAGTCGGCGCGCGTGCACATTACTCTACTTTTAAACCAATGACTAATGACTAATGACTAATGACTAATGACTACTGACTACTGACTACTGACTACTGACTACTGACTACTGACTAAACAAACTTTTTGGCCTCAGCCAAAGCCGCCTCAAACTTGAGCAACACATCCTTTTCTGTGTGAATAACTTTTTCTTGTTGTAGCAGCGGGCGGCCAAAGCGAAAAATGCCGTCTTGTTCTACGTGGTCAACGGGAGGAAGCGTTTCGGGATGCGGCAAAAATTTTCGGCCGATGGTGTACGGCGTGTGGTAGGAAAAACTAAAATCGGGAAACTTGTCGCTCTTGATTTCGAGATAGTAAAGCGAGTAATAATCTTTGGTTTCGCAGTACACGCATTCGCGGCATCTATTTACCAGTTTGCGATTCTGATTAAAAAACTCCCACTTGTCCCAATAGTAGTCATCTTTCATCATATCCTGGTGGTCGTCGCACAGTTCCAGATATAATTTGTCACCATCGGGAGGACGATAAAAGTAAAGCATGGCGTAGGGCATTTCAATCAGTAACTTAACTGCTTGATTTTTGCGATGGTACCATTCCTGCTGGTGAGTTTCGTAGATTTTCTTAGATTCACTTCCTTGACTTTTGATCTGATTTTCTTTGGCCCACCGTGATGCCCAAACTGTCCAGTAAGCTAGCTGGAAGGTTGCAGAAATTTCCGCCGAACCTTGTTCTTTCCAGTCGGCAATTATTTTTTCCCAAGCTGAACTAAAAGCTATTCGGGATTGTTCGTTTTCTTCGGGGTTTTTTGTACTGACAGCAGCCGCTGTTTGGTCATTAGTTTTGATAGGCGCTTTGGGTTCTTTGCGCCAGTTGTTAATATCTGCTGGCGTGAGAGTTAAGATGAATCTTCTGTCGTGAACGGGATATTCTAAATGAATTCCAGATTTGAGGAAAGAGCGGTATTCTAAAATAGGAAGTTTGCCTTGTTCGATCCATTGCTGGCGTTCTACTGCCGAACACTTGAGCATTGCTTCTAATTCTACCGGAGCGACGGCTAATTCACTTTTGAATGTCTCCAAAAATCTTTGTTGTTCGGCTGCGTTTATTTCTAGTACGGATACAATTCGGTTGACGATGTTATCTGTTTTGTCTTCGCAATTTTCGGGAAGTCCTAAGAAGTCGAGGAGTTTGGCTTTGAGTATGCGTCTGGAAGAGATTAGCTCGGCTAACATGAGAAGCTCCAGTAGAGTCTGAACTTGCAATCTTGAACTGGCAAGATTTGGGCAAGTCTATATATCTTAATAGATTCTCTTGAGTTGTCGGCAATTGAATTCAAATTCGATCGACTGTTACCGATATCCGCAGGAAGGCGCACTGCTGTCTGCATACCCGCAATACTTATATTTCAGCGGATTTGAGCCGAAAGGTCGATCGCCCCATCAACGATCGCCTAAGCAAAAATACTCAAAACAATGTCGCCCGGTCGATCGGGTGGCTAAACCGGCTAAAATCGATAATTGCGATCGCGCACAAACTCACACGCACAGCATTGTCTACCAAGATGCGTTTACCCTGGTTGCAGCGTCAGTGATTGTTGACTGTTGACAGGATTTTACAATTGACTAATGATTTCTCTGCATCTGCGTGAATCGGCGTCAATCAATTGTCATCTGCGGTGATAAATTATCTCTTTTTTAAACCGCAGATGAGGGCTGATAAACACAGATTAACGCAGATTAATTGTATCAACAATTCCGGTGGCACTGTTGACTGTTAACTGTTGACTGTTGACTGTTAACTGTTGACTGTTGACTGTTAACTGTTAACTGTTAACTAATGACTAATGACTAATGACTGCTGACTAATGACTAATGACTAATGACTAACGATCGCCCGCAGTGCCCATTTTTCACGGTTTGTTCTAAAATCTCAAATATACAAGCCGGTAGTGCCAAGATTGCGGTAAACTCAGCTTGGTTCAAAACAGCCTTCAATCTAAAATCTCAGATCTAAAATCTAAAATCAAGATGACTGTCCAACTAAGCGATATTGAAACTCAACTAGAAACCCTCGGTCAAGAGTCCAAAAGTGCGATCGCCACGGCGAATACCCTCGAACAACTCGAACAGTTGCGCGTCGGCTACCTTGGCAAAAAAGGCCAACTATCTCAGATTTTAGGCATGATGGGCAAACTGTCGCCAGATCAGCGGCCCAAAGTAGGCGCGATCGCCAATACGGTAAAAGAAGCCCTGCAAGCCGACTTAGAAGACAAACGCGCCGGCCTCCAAACTGCCCAAATCCAAGCCAAATTAGCCTCAGAAACCCTCGATGTCACCATGCCGGGGATTTTTCGCCCCCAAGGCCGCGTTCACCCCTTAAACGCCGTCATAGACCGCGCTCTCGATATTTTTGTCGGTCTCGGCTACACCGTCGCCAACGGCCCGGAAATGGAAACAGATTATTACAACTTTGAGGCGCTGAACACCCCGCCCGACCACCCGGCGCGGGATATGCAAGATACATTTTATCTGCCGGGAGGCGACTTGCTGCGGACTCAGACATCATCGGTGCAAATTCGCTACATGGAACAGCACAAACCGCCGATTCGGATTGTTTCTCCCGGCCGCGTTTACCGCCGCGATACTGTGGATGCTACTCACGCAGCAGTTTTTCACCAAATCGAACTTTTAGCGATCGGTGAAGGCCTGACATTTACTGACTTAAAAGGCACAATTAAAGAGTTTTTGCGGCAAATGTTCGGGCAAGATTTGCCGATTCGTTTCCGCACGAGTTACTTTCCATTTACAGAACCTTCTGCTGAAGTTGATTTGCAGTGGAACGGCAAATGGCTGGAAGTTTTGGGCTGCGGCGCGGTCGATCCGAATGTTCTTAAAGGAGTCGGTTTAGATCCAGAAAAATATACTGGATTTGCGGCGGGTTTTGGTGTGGAGCGGTTCGCAATGGTACTTTATGAAATTGACGATATTCGCCGGGTTTATTCTAGCGATTTGCGCTTTTTGCGGCAATTTTAAATGATGAATTGCGATCGGTTTGAGGCTCTGTTTGGAGGTTTGGCTAAATGCAGAGTGATGCTGTTGGTTTCCAGGTATGAGAAAAGGGCGAAAAAACACGCTCTGATGTCTGAAGAGTTTCACCCGAATTGGATTGGTTTTTAGTTAGGACTTTAGTATTTGGGAAAAGAAGGACTAAAGTCCTGACTACGAACCTTAAAAAGAATGACTAAAGTCCTCACTACGAACCTTTAATACTTTTGGTTTTTAGTGAGGACTTTAGTATTTGGGGCAAAAAGGACTAAAGTCCTGACTACGAACCAGTTTGACCGTGGTGGAGCGAGCCAACACTATATTATTGATTGTCTAGTTAAAAGCATCCTTGATGCTGTCAACAACGCGCTCGACAGCGTTCTTGGTGTTATCTACTGCTTCTTGAGTGCGAGCAGAATCTTCTTCGGCTCTTTTCTCAATCGTAGCTGCATCTTCCTTCGCTTTGCGCTCTACGAAACTACCATTATCCGATGCTCGATCGACTTTGGCGGCATTTGTCTTGGCGGCGTCCTTAACTTTTTCTTCTGTATCTTTGATGAAATTCTTGGTGCGTCCAGCATCTTTGCTGGCTTTGTCTTGCACGTTATCGCCAATATCTGCTGCTGCGATGGAGTTTATAGCAGGAGAGGCTAGGGCTGCGGTGTTCGAGAAATACGCACCCTGCCAAACAAATGCCATTGCTGATACGCAAAGCACGGTTGCAGCTAGATAGCGCCCGACAGTCGAAAGCCCTTTGGTAAAATAATTCAGTTTCATAGATTAAAAATTGAAGTTTGACATTCTATTTCTACCCTATCGCAGCGATCGACTGAACCATTCTCTAGATAGAGCTTATGCAACGACGCTCTATTTAAAAAGATCAGTCTTTTGATAGATTGAAACAAAAAACATCAGTCTATCTATTTTAGATTTTAGATTTTAGATTTTAGATTGGAAATTATTAGAATAGACTCCAAATACCAGATTTGGCGGGTTTCAACAGTCTATTTTAGATTTGTGATTTGTGATGGGCGATTAAACAGTTGACTTTATATCTGCAGATTAGGGAATTTTCAGGAATGCTAGCGATTGGGACTTTTGGTGGCTAGATCGACTGAGGTGCGATCGACACTCACGCATTTAAGCTACTGTTAACTGTTGACTGTTGAGCCTCCCCCTTTTCCCTTTTCCCTCTCCGGTTCTAAGATAGCCAGCAATTGACAGGTGCAGCACCTTAATTTGTCTTGGCTTAATTCAGCAAAGATTAATTTTTTTGAATAAAATTTTAGTAAAAAGGATAAACAATGTTATGTAAAACATTTTTATGGAATACAAATCGATTTTTTTGCTATATTGACCTCCAATAAAGATAATGGTTTTGATGAGATGAGGAGTTGAACGGATGAAAAACTTGAATTGCTGGAACAAGCCCGCTGTATTGCTGGGCGCGATCGCACTTGTAGCCGGAAGTTTGCAGGCTCAGGCGATCGGTCATGCTGCCCCACCAATATCCACCACCAGTCAGGATGCTGAAAATATTTCCTTTGAAAACAGCGCCACCTTTGAAATAGCCCAAACTGGCCCCCTTTGCCGCAAAGTCACTCCCAAAGAAGGTTTGACCGTTCGTCAGAACCCAGACCCCAAATCCCCAAGAGTTGGCGGTGTAGCAATGAATACTCAGATAACACTGTTCCAAGGTGCCACTTCTGTTAAAGCCTCCGACGGTCGCCTCTGGATTCAAATTACCTCTCCGGTAAAAGGATACATTGCTACCGGATACCCCAACAACGAGGCTAATATAGCTTCCTGCACAATTAGTCAAAATCCTTCCCCAAGTCCAGCGCCCGCACCAGCACCGGCACCAGCGCCAGCGCCAGCACCAACGCCAGCGCCCGCACCAACGCCCGCACCAACGCCCGCACCAGCGCCCTCACCAGCGCCCGCACCAGCGCCCTCACCAGCACCCGCACCAGCGCCCGCACCAACACCAGCGCCCGCAGCGACACCAGCGCCCGCAGCGACACCAGCGCCCGCAGCGACACCAGCGCCCGCAGCGACACCAGCGCCCGCAGCGACAGGCCCCGTCAGTCTGTGCCGCCAGGTAGAACCTCGGGTAGCGCCCAAGGGTCTGGCTATTCGCACCGAGCCTTCAAAGACTTCTGCGATTAAAGGTGGCGTAGCAGCTAACGGTCAAGTAACGCTTGTGCCGAATTTCCAGTTAGTGAAAGACAAGAATGGAGAAAACCGCAACTGGGTTGAGATTTCAGGGCCTGTTCCGGGATTTATCTCGGCTGGAAATTTGATCATGTGCAAGTAAACTGAGAAGTTCGATCGGTTTGTAGTGAGGATTTGAGTCTTCTCAACCGCCTTTGAGTCGGTAAGCATTCTTTGTCCTGACTGCAAACCAATTTAATTGTGGGCAATTCATTCGATGCGATGTTGAAGGGCGATCGTACTTTTTGAGAAACCCTCAAACTTTTGGGGTGCAGTTTTCGGTAGCAGGGATAATCAGCAAAAAGCCGATCGATCTTTCTACTTACAGCGGCCGCTTGCCCAATTTTGGTGTCCGCGATTTGGCTGACACTTCGATTGTCGGCCAATCCAGACAATTTCCCACTTATTTTGCCTGAGCCTGAGTTCGATGCGGTGGCGCATTCCCGCAACAGAATCGTCAGCCAAGCCGACGACTGTATGAACAATTACGGCGGTTTCTCGCGTGGGATATTCAACCAAAATGCCATCGCTTTTTCTGCCTTCAGATTCTCGATCGAGAATAAAGAGTTTGGCTGCGATATCTTTGGGGTTGGAAACCGTAATTTTGCGATCGGTTATGAACTGTTTAGGATTAATTGTTTCGTAGCCAGAGCGAGTTGCAGGTTGCGAAAATGCTGCGGCGGGAATTTGGATGCAGGCGAACACAGCTAGGAAAAAGAGCGATCGAGCGAGAGTAGATTTGTTCATTAGACATCTCCAATAACTCTTGTAGCGCAGGTTGAAATCCTGCTTTTTACCAGAAAAAATGGGTTTAAAGCTTCCCCTTTGTCGGAAGAACGGAAAAATTAATTTCCCTCACCCGCAAACCTCTTCGCGGAAGGAAGAGGTAACTGTCAACAAGCAAGCTGTCAACTGTTGAAACTCATTGGCCGACTATATTAAATTATCTGCGTCCATCAGTGTTTATCCGCTTGAAATCTGGGGTTAACTCATCAATCAAATATTTATGCAGCTTTGTCTATAGAACCCATTTGATATCTTTGAGTTTTTGGGTTGGGTGACGAGAAATATAGAGAGAAACTGGTTTCTGAGATTTACGCAGAATAGATACTCAAATGGGTTCTATAGCGGTTCTCAAAAAAGTGAGGTATGCCTTGTTTGGCCAATGCCCAATGCCCTGCGCGGGCCAATGCCCTGTTTGGCCAATGCCCAATCCCGGATAGTACCTCATCTTTCTGAGAAAGGCTATATATCAACCATCAAAAAATAACTGCTGCTTTGGGAAAATCTCAAATCTCAACTTGATTTAAACTCCAATCGTAAGGCAAAAAAACGATCGCCCATTCATCATCCACAGCCACCTCCGGCCTCAAATAACCGCCCACATACTCAGCCACCGAACCCGCCGCCTGCACAAAATCCTCCCCGTACCACTCAAAAATTTTGCTCAAATAAAGCGTCTTTTTCGCAGCATCGTACCGCACCTTATCGGGATTGCGAATAAAACTGCTGGTATCAGCCTCTAGTTGCGCCCGCACCGACTCGGGAAAATAAGCGCCGCGACGCAACAGCGGACATCCGAGTGCAGCGCAAACTAAGGCAAAATGAATGCGCGCTTCCGCAAAGGAGGGCCGCAAAATTGCGTGTTCGATTTGATTGAGACTGTACTTTTTGCCGCCAATAATCGAGTTTGAACGGGTGAAGAAATCCAAAAAAGCTAGCCAATTCGGAATTCCTAAAATTTTGGGACGGATGGACGCGATCGGGTATACTTCGAGAACTTGAGAAATTGCGATCGCATTGTACGCATTCAGCCACAACGCCAGCCGCGCATCCGCATCCGTAACAGCAGCTAAATCTACATCTGCCAAAGTTGCCAGCCAAGCGCTCAAAACATCTGCCCCCTCAGCTTTCCAGCGCCGATAATTAACGCGGCCCCCAGCATCAACGTAGCGTTGCAGCAAGTCGTCCCAAGTCGAAAAGTCGATCGAATTTATCATTCATTACCATCCACATTCTAAGGCGGATATTGCTTTAGGTTCTAGTTCTATTTGTACGCTTATTTTTTTTTAACAATGAGTGGACTAGGTATTCCGACGCAGGCCAAAAGTTAAATTTAAATACAGTACAGCTTATTTGATACTACCGTCAACCCAAGTCGCCCCTTTTAGCTTAGCATTGTCCAAATTTGCCCCGGTAACATCGGCCCCAATTAAATTAGCTTGTCGCAAAAAAGCCCCGCTGAAATTTGCCCAGGATAAATTAGCTTCTCTGAGATTTGCACCTCTCATATCAAATCCTCGCTTCATCGGAATAGTAAATTAACAGTTAACAGTCAAGAGTTAACAGTCAACAGTTAACATCATTCCGATGCAACCGGAAACGATATCAAATCCGCCCCTTGCAAATCGGCATTTACTAAACTAGCTTGCGGCTGGGGAATGCTTCTCAAATCGCAGCCGCGACACTGGTTAGTTGACAGCAACTAATTTACTTGCTGAAGATTACCTGCAATCGCCCCTGCAGCCAACCCGAAAATCAGTCCCAATGAAACTGCTCCAAAAGTTACAGATTTCATGGTCTTTACCTTCTACAATGATAAAAGATTCTTAATTTAAACTTCAACGGAACTCGGTTGATTGCGGCACAACACCAATCCCAGTTTTTGAGTCAAATTTGTATTTCCCCTTACCTCTCCTACCAAATATGACCAATAAAAGCCACTTTTTCGATAAACTGTTAGCGGCTGTTGAAAGCAATCAAAGTTTGCTGTATTTAGCCCTAGATCCAGACCCGGAAACCTTGCCGGCGCTGGTTTCGATGACTGGAGAAGAAACTCAAAGTTTTGTGACTGATTTGTTGGGAAGGTTCAAAAGTGCGATCGACCAAACAGCCGATTTAATTTGTGCCTGCAAACTCACCCTCGGTTTTTATCAATGTCTCGGCATCCCCGGCTGGGAACTGCTGCAACAAATTTTAACAATAATTCCCCGTCATATTCCCGTAATTTTAGATGCCAAACACAGCGATTTAAACACCAGCGGAGTGTTTGCCAAAACCGTATTTGAAGACTGGCAATTTGACGCTATTACCCTAAGTCCCTATGCCGGATTCGACGAAGTAGCACCATTTTTACTATATGCCGGAAAAACTGTTTTTGTCCTCTGTGCCACTGCCAACCCGTCAGCCGCCGCCTTGCAAGAATACCCCACTGCAGAAAACCCTTTGTACTTGCAATTAGTCCGACTTTCTCAGACTTGGGGAACTCCCGAAAAACTCGGTTTGGAAGTAGGAGTAATGCCCGATTTGTTGGCGCGCATCCGCCAAGCGGCTCCAGAACGGCTGATTTTAGTTGAAGGAGACATCGCCGAAGAAAATGACATCGCAGAAGAGAACGACCTCGTACAACTGCTGGCGGCCGGTTTAAGCAAGAATGGTGAGGATTTATTGCTGCCAATTCCTCCGAGTTTGTTCGCGAAACAAGAGCCGCGCCGAGAAATTGAAAAATTGCGGGATAGAATTAACGAACAGAGGCGGAGGGCGATCGCAGGCAGTCCAACTTGCGAATTGTGGCTGCCCGACGTGTGTTTTTTGCAACCAGAACCCAACCGCGATTTAATCTTGCAACTTTATGACATCGGCTGCCTAGTTTTTGGCGACCACGTACAAGCATCGGGCGCAGTATTTCCCTATTACATCGACTTGCGAAAAATCATCTCAATTCCGCAAATCTTTCATCAAATTGTCAGCGCCTATGCAGACATTCTCAAGGATTTAAAATTCGATCGCATTGCCGGAATTCCCTACGGTTCTTTACCCACAGCAACTGGTTTAGCATTGCGGATGGAACGTCCGATGATTTTTCCGCGCAAAGAAGTGAAAACTTACGGTGCGGGTAAGTTAATTGAAGGGCATTTTCAAGCGGGAGAAACGATTGTCGTAGTCGATGATATTTTGATTAGTGGGAAAAGCGTGATGGAAGGTGCGGGCAAGTTAAAATCTGCGGGGTTAAATGTAGAAGATATTGTGGTTTTGATCGACCACGAACAGGGTGTAAAAGATAAATTGCAGGTCAACGGTTATCGCGCACATTCTGTGCTAGCGCTTTCAGAAATTGCTCAAATATTGTATCAAGCAAATCGCATTAATACGGAGCAATTTAATATGTTGACTGCGGAAGGTTAAACCCGCACTTCCTATAGGGGCGGGTTCACCGATATCTATGAAACCCACAAATAATCTCATAAACCCGCCCCTACGAGCCAATTAGATTAACCTTGCAAAACTTCAATTAAAGCATCGCCCATCGCCCGACAACCGACCTGTTTCATGCCTTCTGACATGATATCGCCCGTGCGGTAATTTTTATCCAAAACTTTGATAACTGCTTGCTCGATTTTATTAGCAGCTTCCGGCTGATTTAACCCATAGCGCAACATCATTGCCGCACTTAAAACTTGAGCGATGGGATTTGCTTTATCTTGTCCGGCGATGTCCGGCGCGGAACCGTGCACTGGTTCAAAAACTCCAGGCCCGCTTGCTCCTAAACTAGCAGAAGGTAGCATTCCAATACTACCAGTTAACATCGCTGCCGCGTCGGAAAGGATGTCGCCGAATAAGTTGCCGGTGACTATGGTATCGAACTGTTTTGGCCAGCGAATTAACTGCATTGCTGCGTTGTCAACGTAGAGGTGAGAAAGTTCGACATCGGGGTATTCTTGGGAAAGGGAAATGATGCGATCGCGCCACAGTTGCGAAACATCCAAAACATTCGCTTTATCAACGGAACATAGCCTTTTTCCGCGCTTCCTGGCAGTCTCAAAAGCGACTCGCCCGATTCTGTCAATTTCCGAGTCGGTGTAAGCCATTGTATTTACACCGCGTTTTTCCCCGGTTTCTGTCTCAAAAATGCCTTTGGGTTTGCCGAAATAAATGCCGCCTGTAAGTTCGCGGACTACCATAATATCAACGCCTTCGACAACTTCTTTTTTTAAGGAAGAAGCATCGACTAATTGCGGTAAAATAGTTGCAGGACGCAAATTTGCAAACAATCCCAATCCGGCGCGCATTCCTAATAATCCTGTTTCCGGGCGCTGTTCGCGCGGCAAATTATCCCACTTGTAACCGCCGATGGCTGCTAGTAATACTGCATCGCTGTTGCGGCATTTTTCCATAGTTTCTTCGGGCAGCGGATTGCCTGTTGCGTCAATAGCAGCGCCGCCTATTAATGCTGTTTGAAATTCAAAGCCGATGTCCAATTGTTTGCCGACAAGTTTCAGGACATCTACCGCTACAGCGATAATTTCCGGGCCGATGCCGTCTCCCGGCAAAAGAGTGATGCGGTAGTTTTGAGTCATATCAATTTTGGGGTTTTGATTGTAGATTCTTGAGGAATTATATTATATCTGCTCGCACGATAGTCATAAAATTAGTTTGTAATGAGGGCTAAAGTGCTCGCATTGATGCGGACTAAAGTCCTGACTACAAACCGTTTTTATTATGGTAGTTGAGCGGATATAATATGGCGTACAGAAACTTAGGATTATATCAGCTTCTGTGCGCGATCGCACAAACGGGATTTTTGCCCCTGAAGACATTCTATACAGGTACTGACATCAACGAATACTTTCGCGCCCTGACTGGATTTCAACCCCGACAATTCCCAATAGAAACAATCCGCCAAATCCTCAACCGCGAAAATGTGCTGCTGAGGGCGGCGACGGGTTCGGGAAAAACTGAAAGTGCGATCGCCCTTTTTCTCTTCAGCCAATCTCTCAACCTCGATTTTCCCGAAAAACTCATCTATGTTGTGTCCCTCAGAACCCTCGCTAACAGTCTCCGCTGGTGCTCCCCAAGCGGCGGACTAGGCTGCACAAGTTGCTGTGTGGATACCGAAGGTGGACGCAGTACAGTGTTTTTGAGTATTTTTTGACTTTGTGAAGCTTCAGCAGAAGATTTAAATGTTGATTAAGCAGGTGGAGGATTCGGTGTGTATTTATGTTTTGGATGCGGGTTCGGTGAGGCGGACTATTACTTACAGTTCTGAGAAACATTGGGAGGAATGGGCAATAATTTTTTAGATAAAATTATGCACTCGGAGGTTTAGAAACCGGGTTTTTTGGGAAAATATTTGGTTTGGGCCGACTAATTAGGTGAAAAACCCGGTTTCTCTGCCCCCGGTTCTTGTTTCGCGGGATTAATTTGGAGAACCATAGATTAGTTCCTAGCTGTGGCGATGAATCTATTTTATCATAATTGTTGGCAATTCACTATTGCTCTAGTTAACTTTATTCATCACTATCTCTTTAATACCTTCCCACCTCAATATCAAGATTTATTAAATATCCGCAAGTAGGTACTGACATAAGGCAAGTTTTTATTTATACTTAAAAACGATTAAACCTTCTAAATTAAAGTAATAAAATGTCTGAACTTAGACAAAATCTAATTACCAGAGATTGGGTAATCATCGCCACCGAACGGGCCAAAAGACCGGACGAATTTGCTAACACAAAAAAATCCATTGTAGCACTGCCGCCATACCGTACCGATTGCCCGTTTTGCGTGGGAAACGAAGAAGACGGAACCTTAGAAACTTGCCGTTTGAGGGATGAGAACGCTGGCTGGAAAGTCAGATCGATGGCTAACAAATATCCCGCCCTCTCCCCGACAGCAGAACGGCTCAGGATATCATCAGGAATTTACCGCACGATGTCGGGAATCGGCATTCACGAAGTAATTGTCGAACACCCGCGACATGATTTGACTACTGCTTTGTTGACCGTTGAAGAAGTTGCCAGCATACTTTTAGTATACCGCCAGCGCTATTTAGAAATTAGAAAATATCCTTATATTGAAACAATTGTGATCTTTAAAAATCACGGCCCAACTGCCGGAACTTCTATCGAACATCCTCACTCGCAAATAGCAGCTACGCCCGTTGTGCCTAACCAATTTCGCAGGCGGATAGACGAAGCTATTAGATATTTTGACGACACTGGAGAATGTTTGTTTTGCCGGACTTTGGAAGATGAGTTGGCGGCGCGTGAAAGAGTAATTTTTGAAAGCAAAGATTTTGTCGCTTGTATCCCTTTTGCTGCACTTTCGCCCTTTCATATTTGGATTTTTCCGCGTCGGCATTCGTCTTCGTTTGATGATATTACTGATGAGGAAATTATTGGTCTTGCTGATACTTTGAAAACTGTACTCGCTCAGCTTTATTACGGATTGAACGATCCAGATTATAATTATAGTATTCGCTCGGTTCCCACTGCCGAACAAGGAACCAAATACTTTCATTGGTATATCGCAATTATTCCCAGAGTCACGAAGCAGGCTGGGTTTGAGTTGGGTAGCGGGATGTTTATCAATAGTGCTTTGCCGGAGGAAAGTGCCGAGTTTTTGCGATCGATTAAAATTCCTGACGACCTTAATTTACGAGAAACCTAAAGTATAATAAATCACAAGGATTTTAAAAATGTCCGAGGTCAAGACAGCAGATGATTTGATGAGTTTTAATCATCTCTGGCATAAGTCACAGGATCGCACATTTCAAGCAAATCAACCGAGATCGACGCAAATAATTTCCTGAAGAGTTGAGGATTTTTGCAATCTGGTCTAATGTACAATTGAAATGCAGTACAGCTTAGTTTGCGATCTAAAGCGATCGAGGTACAAGTTGACCCAACTCACAATAAACCTTCGACATACTGCCAGCAGTCATCGCTAAAAGTAGCTTTCAACATATCTCTAATTTTACCGTCGATCGACAATCTCGCTTCGCCAGAGTCGCCACTCTCGCCGATTTCTCGACTGTCATCTGATAAATGTTCTTGAAGGTGGGCCAGAGTATTGGCGAAATTAGCTAGAAAATAATGTTCGTCTACCCACGCTGTGGGATCGGGGATGTTTGGACTTCCAAAAGCCCGATCGACTAAATCCTGTTTGGCAAAATCGTCAGTGTGGTTTTTCATGCTGAGTTCGATTGAGATAAAATTTGCAGCTTATCCCAATCTTAAGCTGAATTTTTAACGCTTGTGCGATCGCGATCGACCCACCGCAGTGATAAATTTGTGTAATTCGTGCGATCGCGATCGAGCTTGTTTAGTCAGTCGCGTGCTATCATACTACCTCAGAGTTGGCGCTCACAAATTTTTACCTCCGGCAAAATAGACTTGGGCACCATTCCGCGAACTTTTTTTGGGGATTGTTGACAGCCTGCGCCCTCCGAAAAATTACCGCGATAGAACACAAAACCTCAGCATCTTCCTCTTTGAAACCTGCCAACTTTTACAACCCATAAACCGTCTGTTCTATTTGATATTTTAGGTGTCAGATGGTGGTAAGATTTGTGTGTAGCAAGTCTAAATAATTTGTGCAAAGTATTTTTTTTATGAACCGCAGAGAACGCAGAGGGCGCAGAGAAAGAGAATGCAGAGAAAGGGAATGCAGAGATGAGAAGATGTGAAAAGATGGTTGAGGTTTGTTATATGTGAGATATTTTACTGATTTTTTAACTTTTTGATAGCGTTGGCAGTTTATTTTTTAAAAGGCAGGTTTAGATGTATTTGGGTTGGGATTTCTATTTATCCGGTGAAACTCTTTCCTACAAGCTAATAACTAATAACTTATGTTAACACCCTTACCCGATAAATCAGAAATTTCCCAAGGTTCTTCTCGCAACCTGTGGTTTTTTGCTGTTTTGATTTTAATTGTCCTCTTACTAAGTTTGATTGTACAATCATTCTTCAACAAACCCCAACTTTTAACCGACCCGTTTCTGCAATTTCCCACAGCCAACTCGGTGCGAGTTGTTTGGTTTACCGAGTTTCTAGGTACTAGAAACACTGTTACTTACGGAAAAAACTTAAATAAAACTGCCGCAGCAAATACTACCAAGCTAAGCCGCACCAGAGAAGACAAAGACTCGCAAATTCCCGATGAAATGAAACAGGGAATAACTAACAACAATCCCATTGTGCGCGACATCTGGCGGCACGAAGCAGAAGTCCGCAATTTAACGCCCGATGTGCGGATTCCTTATCTAGTAACCAGCTACAAAAAAGACGGCACATCTGTTAGCAGCAAAGTTTTTACACTTTCTCCGACACCAGCAGCAGGAATACCCCTCAAAATTCTTCTCACTTCCGACCATCAATTGATGCCGATGACAGCAGCCAATCTCCAGAAAGTAACAGAAACAATTGATAAAGTTGACGCGGTTTTCATGGCTGGGGATTTAATTAATATAGCCGATCGCGCTTCCGAATGGTTCGACGACTACCGAGGGCGCGCCTTTTTCCCCGCTTTGCAAGGCCGCGCCTTCTCGGAACTCGACAAAAACGGCATCAAAACAGTGTACGGCGGCGGCGAACTGATCCAGCACGCGCCCTTATTTCCGGCAATTGGGAACCATGAAATCATGGGGAGGTTTTCAACTACCAGCACCCTGAACGACCAGTTTAACGACTCTTTCCCCCGCGCTGCAGTCCAGAAAATATATCCATACCTCACTCAAAAATATGGGGTCAAAAATAAAGATATTTTGTTAAAAAATAATAGTTTTAACAGCGATACCTACAACGAAATTTTTAGCTTACCAAGCGACCAAAATTATTATGCCGTGACTTTTGGAGACGTGCGGTTAGTGACTTTGTATGTTACAAATATCTGGCGGACTCCGAATTTAGACCCGGAGGCCAGAGGCAGGTATCGGGAACGGGACGAAGATTTTGACCGTCCCGAAAAATGGGGATACGGACAGCATATTTTCGAGCCAATTGTCAAGGGCAGCGATCAATATACTTGGCTGGAAAAAGAATTAAACAGTGTCCAATTTCAGCAGGCAAAATATAAAATTGTGATGTTTCACTACCCGCCGCATTCTCTCGGCGACAATATTGTACCTGCTTATACTGACCCGGTACAAATAGTCGATCGCACTGAGGATGGCGAGATTAAGATGGTGCGTTACGAATATCCGAAACAGCAAGATTATCTTATTCGGGATGTGGTGCCGCTGCTAGAAACAGCGGGCGTGCAGTTGGTATTGTACGGACACTCGCATTTGTGGAATCGGTTTGTGAGTTCGACTGGAATGCACTTTTTAGAGACTTCTAATGTAGGCAACAGTTACGGTGCGTTTGTAGGGGAAAAGCGCCGATTTGTGCCGCCGGCATATCGGGAGGATTACAGCGCTATTGGAGACCCGAACGGATTGGAACCTGTGGTGCCGACTGTAGCGCCTTTGTTGGGGAAAACCGGGCTGCCGCTGCCGTATATTGAGAGCAACGATCTTACGGCTTTCAGTATTTTTGAAACTGGGAACGGTACGGTTAGCAGCTATTATTTTGATACGCGGAAACCCAAGTCAAATGTTGTAAAATTTGATGAATTTAAGTTGAAAAATTCGTGAAATTGGGTAGTTGCTTAAGTTACAAAATATTCGTAGAGTGCGTCGCTATTGACATCCCCAAATAAAGATGTAAAATATTACAGCGACGCACGAATCGACAATATTTCAACAGGTTATGGAAGTTCCGAAACTGATAATTTAGGTAGAAAATACTCTCGCTGTCGGTAAAGAGCAAACTTCAGTCTTTTGACTTGTGCTATACTTAGGTAATACATAGTCTATCCAAATTAAACTCACGAGTAGAGTACAGTCATGCCTGAACTAAAACTCTTGGAAAAACAAGAACAAGAAGAAGTAAGCTTTGAGCAGGAAGATGAAGCTCTAGATGATGAGCTTGAATCTAATGGCAACCCAAAATCAGTATTAGACGAGATATCCGAAATTCTTGTGGCTGGAAATGACTGGACAACAGCCACCATACTCGATCAACTTGTTCGTGATAATATTCAACTAAATCCCAGATTTCAAAGACGAGATGCCTGGGATATAACTCGTAAAAGTAGGTTTATTGAATCAATTTTCCTAGGATTTCCTATTCCAGAAATAGTTTTAGCTTCTCCAGACAAAAGACGCGGCAAATTTGTAGTCCTTGATGGCAAACAACGCTTGCTGACGATTCTACAATTTTACGGGATGAGCGAAACTACTAACGATAGTTTTGCTTTGAAAGACTTAGAATTTATGCCAGAACTCAATGGTTGTACCCATAAGGATCTAAAAAACGATCTTATTCATAGTTCTGTACTTGATGCACTCGATAATCAAACTCTTCGTACTACATTGATTCGGAATTGGAAGACAGAAAGTTTACTATACAAAATTTTTCTACGTTTGAATGTAGAAAATACTCCGCTATCTCCACAAGAACTAAGGCAGGCATTACATCCAGGTGATTTTATCAATTTTTTAGATGATGAATCAATTGAAAATCCGGCTTTAAGAAAAATACTTAAGTCCAAAAATCCCGATCCTCGGATGCGCGATGTCGAATTATTGCTGCGATATGTAGGATTTCATCATTTCTTATCCGAGTATCGCGGTAATCTTAAAGTGTTCCTGGATATGACTTGCAAAAAATTAAATAAAGATTGGAAAGAAAAAGAAAATGAGGTCAGATATACAGTTAGCCAATTTGAAAAGGCAGTGAAAACAACCACTAAAATATTTGGACAAGAAAATATATTTCGTGTGTGGTTAAGTAGTTCTAATACTTACCGAAGCAAGTTTAATCGAGCCATTTTAGATGTCATGGTTTTTTATTTTTCATATCCAGTTATTAGAGACGCTGCTGAAAAGAATCCGGTGGCTGTGGCAAATGCTTTTAAAGAGTTATGTTCATCATCTAATAGCGAATTCAGAGAATCTGTTGAGAAAAGCACAACTAGCATTCGTGAAACTCATACTCGTCTTTCACTATGGGGCAAAGCTTTGTTAAAGGTTTTGGATGTAAAGTTTAATGTACCTGAACTTGTGGATAACCGTATTATATTTAACGGTTTGAGGTTGAGGTAAGTTATTCATAGGTATGTCAAAATCAGTGAGATTTCGGACTCTAACCAAGGAGTTAAATAGATTAAAAAAACAATTTATTCCTAAAGTTAGCCCTACAAGTTTATATTCGGATCGGCAGTTAGCATTAACTCTTACTTACAGAGTTTTCGTTCATGCCGAAATTGAGGCTTATTTTGAGGACAGAGTTTGGGAAGTCGCCCTTAATGCTAAAAATAATTGGGATAGCCAGGGTAAGACTTGCCGTACTTTAATCTGTTTGCTTGCCTTTTCGGGTCAAATGATGGAAGTACCGCCAGATACACTTAATCCAACGAAGGGAAGTACAAAAGTTAAGGAGGAAAAAATAAAAATAAACAAAAAAATAGATTTAGCTATTAAGAGTTTTAAGCGAGTAATTGACCAAAATCATGGAATTAAAGAAGCTAACCTTCTGGCGTTGCTTTTGCCAATAGGGATAGATACCGATGATTTAGATTCTGCTTGGCTAGGTACGATGAATACGTTTGGGGAGGAAAGAGGTGTTGCGGTACATACTTCAGCGACATCTGCTAAAACTATTAGAGTTCTCAATCCTATAAATGAATTGCAGAGGGTAGAGCAAATTATTCAAGAACTTTTGAGGGTGGATGAGCTGATCGATAATTTAATGAGATAATTGAATAAACCTCCAGCAATTGTCAAAGATTTAATTTTTTCGGTTTCTCGTTTCCGTGCTCTGCTTGGGAAGGCAGATATGGAGGATCTGACTCCCGTGGCCTCGTTTCAAACCTTGTCTTTTGCAAGCGGAACTAAACCCGTTTTATTCAAACCGGCATCAATATCCCTGAGCAATTTTAAATCATCTTCAGGTAAAGAATTAACAGGCGAGTATTTTTCTAGAAACGAGAATGCTTGCCGAAATTCGCGGGGGCGGGAGTTGATCGCGCGATCGAAGTGACAAGGTACAATCCTCTCAAAATCCCAACTCGCGACTCGATCCGCCCAATCGAGAGTTTCCCTCGGCGCGCGGTTGAGAATCAAAGCCTGCAAAACCGGCGCAACCAACAACCGCCCTCCACCCCGCAAAGCCTCGAACGATCGCGCCCAACCAGGTTTCCACTGGAACGGATACAACCCAAAATAAGCTTTTCTAGAGCGTTCTGGCGCTTTGATAGCTCTGTCAAACACCCCCGACCAGGGCGGCACTTCCAGCACGCTGGGGCGAAAATACATGGCAAATAAGGCGATTCTCTGCCATCCTTTACGCCGATTTTCCTCGGTGTCTGCCACCACATCCGAGGCGGTGTCTTTGGCGTGAAACAGCAGCGGGTAGGAGTCGAGTTGGAGAATCGCGGGCGGGTTTTCGGGAATGGAAACGACGGAATCTGTTACCATCAGCGTGCGCGACTGCCTGTGAAATAAGGCAACTTCAGCGAAGCGGCCCAAACCGAGGTCGATCGGGCCTAGGATTGCCCAGTCAAATTCACCTGCGAGGGGCGTGTTGCTGCTGTCACGGGGCAGTACAGAGGTGCGTTTTGCCGGCAAACCCAGCCAACTCAGGGGCAAATTTATGGGGAAACTCCACTGCTGCGGGGCGACAAACACCTGCGCTGCGGGAAAAAACCTCGCAAACGGGCCGACAAACACTTTGTGCTCAATGCCGGAACCGGTTGTCAGCAAAATATACTTAACTTCGCCGTGCTCTGCTACTAACTCGTTTAGCAAGCGGATGCACTCGCGAGTCGGTGCGACGGGGGCGTAGACTAGAAGGCCTTGGGATTCTAGTTTAATAACCGTCATCCGCACCGGCACAATCACGTAGAAAATGCCTTGCAGTTGGTCAAAAGTCCAGATTTTGTCTTTGACTATTTCTTTGCGGATGGTGCGCCGCTTGCCGTAGGGATATATGGGGACGATCGGCCAAAATGGCCAGGAATAGTCCCGATTGTCTGTCTGTGTTGGTGTTGGTGTGCCTTCTCCCTCTGCCACTGGTGCGACTCCTTGCCGATTTTTTGGTACTTGCGCGCGATCGAACTTTTGTTAATCTTATTTCAATGTTGCGACGCGGATTCGAGGAGTTGACAAGGGGTTGCGGGCGATCGGGCTTTTGAAAGTTTCGATTTTGACTGCAGACATCAGTAGCATTTAATTTAAAAAATCGGAAAATACCCTAAAATTATCTGCCTAAATCAGTATTGATCTACCAGAAATCTGCGGTTTATGTATCAATCCCGTGACTTCTGCAACTCAAGTCTACTTTGCCGTCCCAATCTCCGCCTCCGGCCAATTCACAGTGAAAATATCCAACCGCCCTTTAATCAAAGTATCTCCATCTTAAACCTCGATCGGAATCCTATCTTCCATTGTCAGCACAACAGGAACTTTAAAAAATTCCGTTAATCTCATCAACGGTGAAAGTGATAAAAACTTAACCAATTATTCCTAAACCTTCCCCACTTCTAGGTATCCCCAAAAGTCATTGCTGATTTGCAAGAGTTGCTGCTGTTCAAATTCACTCAGCGGTTCCCGATAGAAAAAATCGTTCCAGGCATCTGCTTCTCGTTCTTCCAGTTTGAGAAGGCGGCAAACGTCATTTAACGAAAGTTGGCTGGCTTCTAAATTTTGAGTCATAGCTTTAGTGCGATCGGCTGTTCATGTCAAGTATATTGCAAACTTGGTATAATCTCATCTTAAAATTGGGATAAATCGATGATGTGTGAGCAACCATTAAAACCCATTGGTATCAGAATCATTCATCTCTCTCTTCCTCTGCGCTCTCTGCGCTCTCTGCGGTTAAATCATTCCGAAAAAACCGTAAACTATCTCAATCCCCAAACAGACAATTACTTGTGATACAATCATACCAGATATCACCCAGAACCAGCCATGCAGCTAGAAGAATATTTTAACTTCCTAAGACATGACGACATTCGGATCAAAGGTTCCCGAATCGGCATCGAAACCATTCTGTACGAATACCTGTTTCGCGCCCGAACTCCCGAAGAAATCGCTAACATTTATACATCCCTCACCCTCGAACAAGTTTATGCAACAATTTTGTACTACCTGCACAACAAAGAAGCAGTCGGTAAGTACATAACCGAATGGCTGGAATGGGGCGAAAAAATGCGAGAAGAACAGCGCCGCAATCCTCCTCCAGTGACAGAAAAACTCCGCAAATTCAAAGCAGAAAGAGATGCCAGGAGCAAAGCTGATGCCAATCCAATATCTCTTTGATGAAAATGTCGATCCTGCCTATCTCTACCAAATTCGCAGGCGCAATCCCGATCTGGTTGTTCTAGCAGTGGGAGAACTAACAGCACCTTCCAAAGGCACTCTCGATCCAGAAATTCTTATTTGGTGCGAAATCCACAATTTTATTCTTGTTACCAACAATCGCCGCTCTATGCCTGTTCATTTAACAGAACATCTAGAGCAAAATAGCCATATTCCAGGAATATTTATCCTGAATACCAAGATGAGTATCGGTCAAAATATTGAATTACTGCTTCTGATTTATGAAGCGTCATTTGATAATGAGTACCAAGATAGAATTTACAATTTACCAGTGCTATAATTTCTCGCGCCGCTCCAAAATTGACAAAATCCCCCCAAATCTTAAGGAAAATAAACATACTTTTGCCCCAACTTGTGCAAACAATAGTTAACAAGAGTAACTGAAGAAAAAACTAACAGCGATGTCACAAGATACGATCGAATCAATTCTGCATGAAAAACGCCTATTCCCGCCCACGGCTGAATTCTCCCAAAAAGCTCACGTCAAAAGCTTAGAAGAGTACCGTGCCCTCTACGACAAAGCCAAAGCTGACCCCGAAGCATTTTGGGCCGAACTCGCTACCCAAGAATTAGACTGGTTCCAAAAGTGGGATACCGTACTCGACTGGCAGCCACCTGTTGCTAAATGGTTTGTCAATGGCAAAATTAACATTTCTTACAATTGTCTCGATCGCCATTTAACCACTTGGCGCAAAAACAAAGCCGCCCTCATCTGGGAAGGCGAACCCGGTGACTCCCGCACGCTGACTTACGCGCAACTCCACCGCGAAGTCTGCCAAATGGCGAATGTCATCAAAGAATTGGGAGTGCAAAAGGGCGATCGCGTCGGCATTTATATGCCCATGATTCCCGAAGCTGCGATCGCCATGCTAGCCTGCGCCAGAATCGGTGCAGTACACAGCGTAGTATTCGGCGGATTTAGCGCTGAAGCATTGGGCGATCGCCTCAAGGACGGCGAAGCAAAACTCGTCATCACCGCCGACGGCGGCTTCCGCAAAGATACCGCCGTAGGCCTCAAAGCACAAGTCGATAAAGCATTAGCAAATAACGCCGTACCAAGCGTTACCAACGTTCTCGTAGTTCAGCGTACCAAACAACAAATTGAGATGGAACCGGGGCGCGATATTTGGTGGCACGAACTGCAAAAAAACGCCTCAGCAAATTGTCCCGCCGAACCAATGGATAGCGAAGATATGCTATTCGTACTCTACACCAGCGGCAGCACAGGCAAACCGAAAGGAGTTGTCCACACAATCGGTGGCTACAACCTTTATACCCACATGACAACCAAGTGGATCTTCGACTTGCAAGATACCGATGTTTATTGGTGTACTGCCGATGTCGGATGGATTACAGGCCACAGTTACATCCTCTACGGGCCGCTTTCCAACGGTGCAACAACTTTAATGTATGAAGGTGCGCCCCGCGCGTCGAATCCCGGCTGTTTTTGGGACGTAATTGAAAAATATGGTGTCACTGTTTTCTACACCGCACCAACAGCAATTCGCACCTTTATGAAAATGGGTGAAGACTTGCCCAAGGCCCGGGATTTGTCATCTTTACGATTGTTAGGAACAGTGGGGGAACCGATCAATCCAGAAGCTTGGATGTGGTATCAGCGGGTAATTGGTAACTCAAATTGTCCGATCGTCGATACTTGGTGGCAAACAGAAACTGGCGGAATTATGATTGCCGCTTTGCCCGGTGCAATTCCTACAAAACCCGGTTCTGCCACCCTTCCTTTCCCCGGAATTGTTGCCGATGTCGTCGATCGAGATGGCGAATCAGTAACTAATCAAAGCGGCGGTTATTTAGTTGTCAAACATCCTTGGCCGGGAATGATGCGTACACTTTACAACGATGCCGATCGCTTCCGCCGCACTTATTGGGAATATTTGCACCCCAAAAATGGCGAATTTGTGTACTTTGCGGGGGACGGCGCGCACAAGGATAAAGACGGTTATTTCTGGGTAATGGGCCGCGTTGACGATGTAATTAATGTCGCCGGACACCGACTCGGCACGATGGAAGTTGAATCGGCTTTGGTGTCGCATCCAGCGGTGGCGGAAGCTGCGGTTGTTGGCAAACCGGATGAGATTAAAGGTGAGGAAATTGTGGCTTTTGTGACGCTGGATGACTCGCAGCAACCGAGTCCAGAATTGGAGAAGGAATTGAAGCAGCACGTTGTTAAGGAGATTGGGGCGATCGCCCGTCCCGGCGAAATTCGATTTACCGATGCTTTGCCGAAAACGCGCAGCGGTAAAATTATGCGCCGGTTGCTGCGTTCTTTAGCCGCCGGAGAAGAGGTTTCTGGGGATACTTCGACTTTGGAAGATCGGACTGTTTTGGATAAGTTGCGGGCTGATTCGTAGGGCTGTGCAACCGCAGATAAACGCGGATGAACGCAGATAAGATTTACATCTGTGTTCATCTGCGGTTTAATTGTTAATTCGCTTATTTACCTCGCCACAAATGAACGGCATCGCTGTTAATTTCCGACCTTACTTGCAGCCAATCTTCTAGCAAGTAGTCATCATCGACTGCTTCTGAATGCTGTTCGTCTTTGAGAATTGCTAAGACGTGAACTCCAGACGGATAATTGACATGACGGATTTCTGGGTCATATCCTAAGTGTTGAATTTTTGCTAAAACGCGATCGACTGCGCCGGCAACAGTTAAATCGACCGCCAGAATAATTTGACCGACTTTAGCACCCGGTTTTACACATTCGAGAATAACCATTACTCTTTCTCCCTATGCTATCTTAGATTTTTTTACTGTAGCAATGAATTATTTAGCTCATCTATTCTTATCAGACGGTACGCCAGCATCGCTGATTGGCAACCTCTTAGGCGATTTTGTCAAGGGTTCGGCAGTCAATCTTTATTCCGAGGACATTAGAAACGGCATCGATTTGCACCGAAAAGTAGATATCTATACCGACTCTCATGCAGTAGTGCGATCGAGTACAAGCCTAGTTTGCGCCCAGAGACGCAGGTTTGCTGGAGTTTTGATAGACGTATTTTACGACCACTTTTTAGCTAAAAATTGGCTGGAATATTCAGAAGTTCCACTCTGCGATTTTGCCCGCCTAGCCTACAAAGTCCTGCAAGACAACCGCGATATATTGCCAGAATCACTTCAGCGGATTATGCCGCAAATAATCGCCCGCGACTTGCTCGGTTCTTATCAGGAAATTGGCGGAATAGATATTGCTCTCCATCGAATGTCGGCAAGAATCAAGCGGACAAATAACTTAGCAGGTGGAGTGGAAGATTTGACAGTTATAGTCATTTCAAATAAAAAAGAGACACTATTGAGCGCAGTAGGCACAGATAAGTTCATCTAAAGATGTGCCAGC
>NZ_JAUBTN010000070.1:0-35091 GCF_036705055.1 Microcoleus sp. CZ3-B2
TAATGACTAATGACTAATGACTAATGACTAATGACTAATGACTAATGACTAATGACTAATGACTAATGACTTCTTCCTTTTTTAACTCAAACGAGCCGTACATTCAAGAATTAACTTTTGATTCACCAAAGCAAAGGGTTGAATTTCCAAAGCGCGGCGAAAAGCTCCAATAGCACTCGTGTATTCTCCCAGGGCAGCGTAGCACAAACCAAGACCGTGCAGCGCCCCAAAATGTACCGGGTTCAATTTGAGGACAATTTCGCAATCATGAATCGACTTTTTATAATTTCCTTGGGTATAGTGAAGTACGGCGCGCCGATTCCAAGCTTCAGCAAAATCCGGCGATTGAGCAATCAGTTTCGTCAGCAAATCCAAAGCGTGGCGAACATCGCCGGCACTTAGCGAAACTTGCGATCGCCTGAGAATTTGCATCCCATAATCACCCTTCTGGTTAAACCAAGTCCGCCAGAGTTCTGTAGTTGCGCGATCGCGCACGCTTTCTTCGGAATTTTTTAAGTCTTGGAGCAGCGCTTTGATAGATAATTCGTCCATAGTGAGAAGATTGTTAAAAAAGTTTTATCCGTCAATCTTATCGCGACAGCGGCAATTTGATTTATCCAATATCCCATGCAAATTTTGATGCTTTCCTCGACTTTTCCCTACCCGCCAAGCCGCGGAGGAACTCAGGTAAGGACTTTTAATTTATTACAATACTTGAGCCGGCGGCATGATGTAATTCTCGGCACTGTGCGATCGCCCGATGTCACCGACGCACAAATCGACGCATTGCGAGGGCAAGTGACAGAATTGGCAGTTTTTCCCCACCCGCAGATACCCCCCCAACCCCCCCTTGCTAAGGGGGGGCTAAGACTCAATCAGGGGCTTGAGGAGGGCTTCTTGCCTCCCATTGCACCCCCCCAACCCCCCCTTGTTAAGGGGGGGCTAAGACTCAATCAGGGGCTTGAGGAAGGATTCTTCCCTCCCCCCCTTAACAAGGGGGGGACTGAGGGGGGGTTCTCTGAAATACTCGGAAAATTGCACAGATTCGGTCAATTTGTGTTATCCGGGACACCTCCAAACCTGCTCTCAAGCTACTCTCAAGCAATGCAGAATTGGGCTGACGATTTGGTAGCTGCAGGGAAATGCGATGCTGTTACCTGCGAACACAGCGTTAACGAGATTTACGTGCGTCCAGAATGGCGACAAAAACTGCTGACAGTGGTCAATATTCACAGTTCGGTTTGGGGAACTTGCAGGGAAATGTTAATCACCGGCACTTCCCAAAAACCTCTGCGCGATCGACTAAATTTGCCGCTACTCGCCCGCTACGAAAGACGCTACTGTGCCAAATTTTCCCGCATTGTCGCCACCACATCCACAGACAAGCAGCAACTCCTAGAATTGCTGTCGCCAGCGGGAAGACTCGGAGAAAAACCAGATTTTTTTGTGCCTCCGATTGATGTCATTCCTAACGGCGTGGATTTGACAGAATTTCCGTACCGGTCGATCGATCCGGGAGGACACACCTTAATCTTTGCAGGCGCAATGAACAATTTGCCCAATATTGACGCCGCCAGATTTCTCAGTTTGCAAATATTGCCTTCCTTGCAGCAGCGATATCCCGATGCTACCCTCACTCTAGTCGGGGCTTCGCCAGTCCCGGAAGTGCTCGCCTTGGGGAAACTCCAAGGAATTCAAGTAGTAGGTCGGGTGCAAAGGGTGGCAGAATATTTGCATCAGGCTGCAGTTTGTGTGGTGCCGATGAGGATTGGTTTCGGGATTAAAAATAAAACTTTGGAGGCGATGGCTGCGGGAACTCCCGTGGTGGCGAGCGATCGAGGTTTGGAGGGTTTAGCCCTCGGTGGCGGCCCACAACCGACAAGGGCCTTGCGGGCGAACAAAGTTCAGGAGTATGTTGAGGCGATTACCAGTTTGTTTGAAAATCAGCAACAGCGACAGGAGTTGTCCGAAAGCGCGCGCGCCCTCGTTGAAAGTCAATACACCTGGGATATCATAGGTCGGCAGTACGATCGACTATTGCAACTTTAAACTCGAAATTCTAAAATCTAAATTCTAAAATTGGACGGACGATGGAACACAAAATTAACCCCTCGAAACGCCGAGTCAAACCCCCAGAAAATTCAAAAGTTGCTCCTCCTCCTCCGACAAGACGCCGCCGCAATCGTCGCCCCAAAAAACTTCAAGACTCCCAGCTTCCCCTACTTCCTTCCCCAACTCGCGCCAGATATCCGTGGAAAAGACTCGTAGCTAATTTGACAGCCCTCGGCATCTTGTGCGGCTGTTCCGCTTTGATGGGAGGCGGCGCTTGGCTGAGTTACCAGCTAATTGTCGATCCCAACGGTAACAGGTTGGTCTCTCAGTTTGTCCCTGGATGGTCGCGCCTGCCTACCGGTAGCAGAGATTCGATCCAAACTCTGGCTCAAATCAAAGCCAGCATCCGCAAATTGGGCTTCATAACCGGCGAACCCCTACCGCTTCCCGTCGATAAATCTGCAGATAATTCTATTGCCGATTTGCTGTTGCCGGTGATGGTAGAAAGGACAGTTAATGCTTCTACTGTTTGCAAAAATCCTTGCCGTCAAATTGTCGAACTTCGGGTGTACAAGCGGGTACAGCTTCCCGATCGCGATTCCGATCAAGAGCAGTATTTTCAGTTAGCAAGTTCTGTGAGTGTAGAAGGCCCTGCCGAATCTTTTGTGATGGCTTCTTTAGCTGACTCCCCGTCCGACAATCAAGCCTCCAATCAGTCGCTACCCCTAACAGAACTGCGCCGCTTTGACGGCAAGCCCCCCGCCGAAGGCATTTGGTTTAATGTCAGCGGTAAACTGGTGCGCGGCGACAAGAAAATTCCCTACGGACAAGTCATTCGCTACAACCCCAGCCAAAATCATTTAATCTCGCTGTTGGATTGGGCGAGTGCGGCCGGACAACCGCCGAATTGGCAGCAAATTGTGAAGGGTTCAAATCCACAATTGGCGATCGACCAAACAGTTGGTTTAGAGCCGCAATTTACCCTTTATCAAATTGGCCCGCGCAAATTTGTGCCGAACCCAGTTCAGTTAACTCCGATTTCTTTAGAAGAATTTGCCTTCAACGATCAGACTTACAAAAACGGGCTGCGGCTCGCCAACAGCGGGCTGTGGTCTCCAGGATTAAATGTCATGCGTATTGCTAAGGGTAAAGCCGGCAAAAATTGGCCCGCACTCGCGCAAGCTCAACTAGAAACGATCGAATTTCACGCTAAAATTACTCGCGCTCAGGCGATCGCATCCTGGGCCAGTCCCGGCCAACAAGTGCTCGCAGAATTGATCGACGGCCGCTGGAGTGAAGCTTTGCAAGTATTTGAAGCCGATCCCAGCAACAGTCACGAAATTGCCACAACCCTCAAAAATGACGGCGGGCGGATTATGAACCGCGTAGATGCCGCCTTGCGAGTCAATGCCGCGGACGGCGATGTCAAGGCTTGGGGCGCTCTAATTGTAGCCTCTCAAGACGGAACTCGCGAAGCGATGAATTGGCTCGACCAGCAATCAGATACCGACAGCGAAACTAGAAGTCGAATTCGGAATTTGGTCAATAAACTTGATGAAGCAGTTTCTCTCGCCCAAACTTTAGGAGACCACAAAAGTCAAATTATGGGTTCTGCTACATTAATTAACAATATCAACCCCGCTGACTGGCTAGAACCCGCAGCCAAAAGCGGGTTAAAATTGACCCCAGAACAAGTTTGGTATCAGGTGCAAGTAGCAAGTTTTTACGACGGCATCCGCTGGGTTAATTCGCCCTTTGCAGATGTAGAAGTGCGCTCTTTTCCCGATACTCAAATTAAATGGCTCTGGGGGCGGCTGGGCTTGCAGGCTGACCCCAAGATTAAAATTGAGGTAGCGATGGCTAACGGTCAACAAAGAGTCGCTGTCGGAACGGTGAAAGCCGTGCAGATTCAAGACGGAAGTCTGCGCTTGCTGGCGGCCGTTGACAAGCGATCGTAATCAGGCAAAAAGCATTCTGCAGGGAAACAATTTAAGACACACTCTTGATATCATGTCCCATCGATTGGCAACAATAAGATGTAGTTCGTAAAGATCTGGTTCCTAGTGCGGACTTTAGTCCGCTCTTAAACTGCGAACATTAGTCCGCACTACGAACTGTAAAGATCTGGTTCGTAGTGCGGACTTTAGTCCGCTCTTTTGTCCCAATCCCCGATCAATTTCGGAAAAAAATACAGAGAGCAATTTTCTTAATTCAATTTACACAACTCGCGCCAACAACAGCCAGAGATATTACATCCCGCCCTTTTTAGAAAGTGCTGCAATCATCTGTTGCTTCACAGCTTTCGCCCAAAGCTCAAACTCCACACTGTTGATGCTGTTAACTTTCACTTCCTCAGCAGGCTGATGTGGGGCTTCCTTATGTACTGTAGTCTCCATTCTTTTTTCCTCTTACAAAAAATGTTAATAGTCGATCGCCAGCGATTAGCATCATACATCTATTTTATCTACTAACTCCTGCCATTAGTTACACTAAAGGCATAAATTTTAATGATCAAATGCAGTAAATACATATAGACAATGCAATTTATGAATTCCCTCTCAAAAACCATACAAATATTGCTACATATAGATTTTCCCTGACATTAAAACTTTATAAATTACATTGTATAACAGAATCAAAGTAATACTTGTGTGAGTAAAGTTATTTTACAATGAATGTATTGGTATATACAGCAGAAAATAATTTGATTCAATTGAAATAGTGCCGTAAAGCCGTAGCGTAGCGGGGTGTAAGCCATCGCCCGCAGGGACGAGTCCCGGTACAATATAATTGCGATCGTCCAAACGCTCATCAACAGCAGCCGCATAAATCTGCACGTCAGAGTGCTGTTGATGAAGGTATTCAACTCGCTCCGGCGCAGCCAGCCAGCACAAAAACTTAATAGACTTCGGATTAACTTATTTAAGCCGATCCGCAGCAGCCACTGCTGAGTTACCAGCAGCCAGCATCCCATCGACAATTAAAACATCTCGCGGTTCGATATCCTGGAGAACTTTGACATAATACTCGATCGCCACCTGAGTAGTGCGATCGCGGTACAAACCAATAGACTTGAATGGCAAAAATTGCAAAACACCTTGAAATTATCTGCGTCAATCGGTGTTGCATCAGCCCGATATCTGCGGTTTCTCTGAAGATAATTATCATCTTCTGAATCTGCCGGAAAATACGAATATCGTCACATTTTCCTCCTTCGCCACTAGCAGACAGAGCCTTTTACTACAAATCCAGCAGTTCTAATTCCCGAATTAAAGCATCTTTTCTCAGCCAATAGCAAAGGCATATAATTCGTCGTCCAACAAATACCTCCTAGCGCAGCGCCGACCAAAAAATCAGAACTTTGTTCCCCACAAAGCCTAAAAAAAAGATGAATATTATTCCCTCAAATCTTCCGGAACACTCTTTGAAGGAAATGAATCTTAGAAAGTATCAGGACACAACAAGCATTAATACATAAATTAATGCTACTCGAAAAAGCCGAGCTAAATACAGATATCTAGCTCTCAGTCAGAAACTGACTGCCTTTTCAGTAAAGGCTTGCCATCTCCTAAATAGAAAGGCATCGCCTCAATATTCCTTGAATTTTTCAGAGTTGTCCTAACAAAAAAACCTTAAGGAGAACATCCATGAAATTTGCAAAACTCTTGCTGGCGACAGCATTAATGGCCGCTTCTATCAGCCCCGCCTTGGCAAATCCTGCAGTTCAAATATTAGGAGCCAGCTACGGCGGTAGCGGCTGCCCAGACCGCTCCGCCAGCGTCAGCGTCAGCCCCGACGGTCAAGAACTCACCATCCTATTTGATAAGTTTGCAGCCCAAGGAAATGTCTCAACAGAAACCCGGAAAAGCTGCAATCTGAGCATTCCCATCAAAGTACCCCAAGGCTTCCAAATTTCTATCTACGATGCTGATTATCGCGGCTACATTGCTCCTAAAACCACAGGAAACCTGCGAGCAGAATACTTTTTTGCGGGAACCCGCGGCCCAGTTTTTAATCGGAATTTAAGCGGCGAAACTAACTACAACGTTCGAGATAGTTTAGCCACTGTAGCTAATGTTTGGTCTCGCTGCGGCGACAGTGTAAATATGCGAGTAAATGCTGCGATGACAGCCCGCGGTGCCGGCATGGCAACCGTTGACTCCTTCGATTTAGCTCATCGCGGTTTAGTGTATCACGTCAAATATCGCACTTGCAAATAAGCAGAAACACTAAAAAACAGATAACACTGATGACCCGGATTCTTTACGAAACCGGGTTTTTCAATGCTCTAATTGTATCAATTCCGGTTGTACCGAAATGATATAGAGGAAACGGCAGTGCCGTTTCCCTACGTCAGATTAATTGTAGGGAAACGGCACTGCCGTGTCCTAATTTCTTATGATACTGCCGTGTCCTAATTTCGGCTTATTTAAAACACAGTCCCGTCACTTTCAATCCGAATTGGCGGCACTCCACCGACTCTCAATTCCCCGGCAATTTTTCGCCCCGCCGCCCAAGTTCCCCCTTGCAAAATCTTCACCAGGGGCAATTCTGTTGCACTCAAATGCAGCTTTTTTCGCATAGTTGCGGCAATCTTATCTAAAAGAATCACAGTTAGCGATCGCCATTCCACTATAACTTCCGAACCGGGCAAATAACTACGATCGCCAACAGCCGCATCTTTTACCCGCAGCAGCCCGACATCCAAACACAAACCACCGTTGCGATACTCCGCCAAACCCGTTAACTCATCCAATCCGGCGACTTCTAAACCCAGTTGTTGCAGCGGTTCCAACAGCGAATAAGTCAACCACTGCGAGAGTTTGTGAAACGGCACAAAGTTATCTCCAAAATTTTCTCCCGCCAAAGCTGAATGCCGCCAAACATCCCCTAAATTAACCCCACCAATGGCATATCTTCCCGGCCAAATCTCCTCAAAACCTGTCAAAACAGCATTCAATACTTCAGAAGCATTCACAGTTTTGACTCCAGAAACCCGATTGTCGAGCAAGTATTGTACCAAATTGCCGGGACGCGGGTTTTCGCTACCAAATAATAATCGATGCTGGCAAATCGCCTTCCCCAAACGCTGCAACAATTCTAATCTGCCGCTTAAACCAACTAGCGGATTGTCTCGACTTACCTGAAATCCCGCAGCTAAAGTTTCTAGTTTTAATTGAGAAAGCCCCCGCGAATCAGCAGAAAAAGGAAAATCAGGATTGCTGGAAAAAACACCTTGACAAAACATCCGAAAACTGGCTATTGCTAACCCTTCTGAACGGCGGTAAATTTGTCCTGTTTCTGGTTCGCAATACTGCCAATCTGCGCCGGCACCGGCATCAAGTAAAACGCTGACAATTGCTAAATCAAACTTGATCTTAGCTTGTTCTATGGGTGAAAATTCTGTTAAAGCTGCATCTAATTCGGCTAGTCGCGGCAGGTTGCCGGCTTCAAAATGCCGCCAGCGACTGTGAAAGGGAATGTTAAAATCGGGATACTGTTGGCGAGTTGTCTCGATTACATAATTGGCTGCTTTGTCGAGTTGGGATAAATCGACGCGGAAGTAGGGTAGTTTATTTTCGGAGGCTAAATTAAAAAGCCGTGAAGCGAAGCTATCCCGAAGGGAATCGCACTTTTGGCGAATCGCAGCCGGCGTTTTCAGATATTGTACAGTTTCTAGTTCAAGTTTGCTCAACTTCATACAATCAAACACCGATAAACATCGTTTTCTTGAAAAAAGTCAAACTGACTGTAATCTAAAAGATTATCTAAAATCGCATTTTTATCGATTTTGATCAGCTTGTACTCCCACTTTGAGCCGCTGACTTCGCGTTTTATTCGGTCGGAAACTATCACCGAATTTTTGTCAGTAGCCGGAGATATTATTTTACTTAAATCTTCCAGCCTGTCGGCGATGTTAATATCTTTTCCGTAAGTGCAAGACCGAAATATATACAAATTTCCTTTAGTAATTCCTACCGACAAGCCGCAAGGTATTTGATTGCCACGAATAAACAGTTTCCAATTCTCGCACAAACTTTCCATTGCCGCTAAGGCTGAGTGAGCTTCCTGGAAAGTTAACAAGTGCGAATCACCAACAATACTCCGAATTGTGCCGCCGTATTCTTCACAAATTGTTTTTTCAAAGTTATCGAACTTAGTCAGTAAATATTCAACATCTTTAATAGAATTAGATTCTTGATAAGCAATAAAACCTCTCAAATCAGCTTTGATTATTGCTTGATTTTCTACTATTCGCGTTTTGTGACTTTGGTCAACTTTGTAAACTTTTTCAGGTTCGCTCATCCCTTTCAAAGAAAACTCATTCACAAAAGATGTTTGCACTTCTGCTTTGTTGAGGGCCAGCCATGCTGCTTGGGACAAATATATTTCATCCGGCGGAGTTACTGATTCTATCCGCGCTGTTAAATTTACTGTATCGCCAAAGATATCTTTATCTTGGTGCAAGACATCTCCTAGGGTAATCGACACGCGAATAGCCAATCGTTCATCGTTCGATTTACTAGATTGTTCAGCTCTCAATTCTTGCTGCATTTCTATGGCTGCCATCGCCGCTGCGGTAACGCTGGGAAAAATCATCCAAAATGAATCACCTTCCCCTTTAATCATGCTGCCTTCATTTCTGATAGTAATATCTGAAATAAAATTTTTATGCTCGTTTAACAAACTACTTAATTCGGACTGAGATAACTTTTTGACTCGGACGGTATATCCGCAAATATCTGTTTTTACGATAACAGTAGAACGCAAATTAGCCATAACCTACCCTGACCGATCAAAGACCAGCAATAAATTTTATTTGGCAAAGACGCGATTGTTCGCGCCCGATTGTTCGCGTCTTTGGCCTGTCAATCTCCTAAATCGCGTCAATCATGGCTTCTGCAAGAATTGTAGCATCTGGCACGGGGTCTGGCGTGTAGTAGCCGGCTGCTTTTTTGGCGGCGATTTCGACTTGGGCGTCTGCGGGAATCCAATTTTCGGGAATGGGGATGCGATCGACTACTTGAATGCCAGAATTGATAATTGCATTGTATTTGAGATCGCTCATAGAAACTAAACTGTCAATTCGAGAGATCCCCAACCAGTGCAAAACATCTGGCATGAGTTCTTGAAACCGCATATCTTGAACTCCGGCGACACATTCAGTACGAGTAAAATAGGCATCAGCGCGATCGCCCCCTTCCTGCCGTTTTCTGGCATTGTACACCAAAAACTTCGTAACTTCCCCCAAAGCTCTGCCTTCCTTGCGGAAATAAACAATTACTCCAGAACCGCCGGATTGTGCAGTTTGGATGCAAATTTCAATCCCATGTACCAAATAAGGGCGGCAAGTGCAGATATCTGAACTGAACACATCAGAACCGTTACATTCATCGTGTACCCTTACCGCCAACTGCTTCTGAGGGTCAGAAATATTTGCAACATCGCCAATAATATAAACTGTAGTTCCGCCAATTGGGGGCAAGAAAACCTGTAAATCCGGCCGCGTCACCAAATCCGAGAACATACCGCCTGTTTGCTCGAATAAAACGCGGCGGAGAACACTTTCTTGCACCCCTATCCTGCGGGCAATTCCCGGCAAATACCACACGGGGTCGATCGCAATTTTTGTTACCGCTAAATTGCCGCCTGCTTTGACTATTTTGCCATCAATTTGCACGCGCCCCTTAGCGATGGCATCTTGCAATTCCGGCATATTAATATGAGCTTTAGTAACAGCAATTGTCGGGCGAATATCGTATCCCTGCTGAAAAAATGAAGTATAAATTTGGCTGACCAAACCCCCAAAGGGATCGAGAGAAACAATCAAATTGCGATCGCCCCAACTCGGGTGAGGCCCGATGCGTGCCGCCGGAGACGTGTTAGTAAAATCGGGCAGGTGATCGGCTTGAAGTGCGCCGGAAGCAACTGCTAGCGCTCGATAAACAGAGTAGGAACCCGAATGAGTGCCGATCGCATTCCGGTGAGAAGATTTGCTGAGGCTGCCAATCACGGGCCCCCGTTTGAGAGGATCGATTTCTCCCCAACAAATGGGAATTGGTTCTGTACCGGATCTGTCGGGATGGGATGTTAAAACTATATGCTTGGGTTGTGACACAGTTGTTTTTGGCTCTGGCTATGGCATTTTTAAACGATTATCGATTGTAACAACAGAATTGTGTCTGCGGAAGGATTCGAGCTATCCAATTTTAGCGAAATCTTTTAGGGAGCATCTCACTTTTGCAGCCAAGCTAGAAATTGGAGGTAGGAGGCAGGAGACAGGAGACAGGAGGAAAGAGGAAGAAAGAAGGAGTCAAAAGAAGTCTTTTTACAAATATGAGATGCTCCCATCTTTTAGAGCAATTAGATTTAATGTGTGAATCATATTTTTTTAAGCTGTTGTGCAAATAAACATTGTATATTTCGACGATCGATCAAAAATCTTCTCCCTCTCTCCCCCTCTCCCTCTCTCCCCCTCTCCCCCTCAATCACCATACAGAATCTAGATGCACAACAGCTTAACGAACCGCAGAGGCGCAGAGGGCGCAAAGGAGAAAGAAAGAGAGTCAAATGGAAATAGAGAAATAAAAAAGTTCCCAAATTTGGAAATAATTGCTATATTTAAAACTGGTATCGCTAAATTATTAATAAAATTCTAACTCACAAAGTTAATGTTGCCAAGTACATCTAATTATTTGCTCAAAAATGCTCGCGTCCCCGCGTCTCTGCTAGAAATGCAATCGATCGCACCCTCAGTTTCTGCAATTGCAACAACGGGGACAGAGAACAATTTTTGTGCGGTGGATCTGGAAATTGCAGCGGGTGCGATCGCCCAAATCATCCCCACCAATACAGAACCTTTATCGCAACTTCGAGATATTCCAATTGTAGACTTGCAAAACGGCTTAGTTTTCCCTTGCTTTGTGGATATGCACGCGCATTTAGACAAAGGCCACATTTGGGAACGATCGCCCAATCCCGACGGAACTTTTGCAAGTGCGCTGGAGACTGTGCGCGCTGACGCCCAAAAACACTGGAATGCAGAGGATGTTTACCGGCGGATGCAGTTCGGCCTCAAGTGCAGCTACGCCCACGGCACCAAAGCCATCCGCACTCACATCGACAGCGCAGGCGATGGGGGAACCGTTAGTTTAGCAGTATTTGAAGCCTTGCAAGCCGAATGGAGCGATCAGCTAATTTTGCAAGCAGTTTCCCTAGTTTCCCTCGACTATTACCTGACACCAGCAGGCGAAAAATTAGCAGACAAAATTGCCCAAATCGGCGGCATCCTCGGCGGAGTTGCCTACATGAACCCGGATTTAAACAAACAACTCGATCGCGTATTTAGCTTAGCCCAAGAACGCGGTTTAAACCTCGACTTTCACACCGACGAAACCGACGATCCAGAATCAGTAACACTGTGGGAAGTAGCAAAAACGGCTATTCGCTATGAATTTAGCGGTCAAATAATCTGCGGGCACTGCTGCAGTTTAGCCGTACAACCGCCCGATTTAGTAACAGAAACTTTGACATTAGTCAAGCAAGCAAATATTGGCATTGTCAGCTTACCGATGTGCAACCTTTATTTGCAAGACAGAGAATCGGGGCGTACACCGCGCTGGCGGGGAGTGACGCTGGTGCACGAACTCAAAGCAGCAGGAATTCCCGTCACAGTTGCTAGCGACAACTGTCGCGATCCGTTTTACGGATTTGGAGATCACGATGTTTTAGAAGTCTTTAATATGTCAGTCCGCATAGCCCATTTAGACAGGCCTTGGGAAGATTGGCCGCGCACAGTCACAACAACACCAGCAGATTTAATGGGATTGCCGAATGTAGGACGAATAGGAGTTGGTTTACCTGCAGACTTGATTTTATTTAAGGCGCGAACTTTCAGCGAATTGTTATCTCGATCGCAGCGCGATCGCACAGTTTTGCGGCAAGGTAAAGAAATTGATACAACTTTGCCAGATTACCGGGAACTAGACGATGTGTTAGCAAGTTAAACTTATAGCAATTCTCGCATAAACTGTCAAATATTTCTCTTCTCTTCTCTTCCTTCGCGTCTTCGCGGTTCGTTAAAATCCATCGCTGTAAACTTGTCAATTCACAACTAATTTGATATAAATGTAAAGGCTAATTTAATGGAGGTTATTTTAAGTGAAAGCAGTTATTTTATTGTCGGGAGGGCTGGACTCCTCAACTGTTTTGTATCAAGCCAAAGCCGACGGCTGCGAGTGTTACGCTATTTCGTTTGACTACCAGCAAAGACACCGGCGGGAGTTGGATTCAGCAAGGGCGATCGCGCTTTCAGCGGATGTTAAGGCGCATCAGGTGATAAACTTTGACTTGACGCTGTGGGGCGGTTCGGCTTTGACGGACAATCAGATGGAATTGCCGATCGATCGCAACCTTGCAGAAATGTCTCAAAACATCCCAATTACCTACGTTCCAGCTAGAAATACGATTTTTCTCAGTTTTGCCCTCGCCTACGCCGAAACTCTACAAGCTCAGCGAATTTACATCGGCGTCAACGCTTTAGATTATTCCGGCTATCCCGACTGTCGCCTCGATTACATCCAAGCCATGCAAGAAGTATTTCGGTTAGGAACAAAGCAGGGAAGAGAAGGGAATCATATTAAGATTGTAACACCTTTGATCGAACTAAAAAAAACCGAAATTATTCAATTAGGCAACAAATTAGGAGTACCTTGGGAGCAAACTTGGTCTTGCTATGCAGGCGGCGAAAATGCGTGCGGCGTTTGCGATTCTTGTCGGTTGCGGCTGGCAGCTTTTGAGGAATTGGGATTGAAAGATCCGGTGGCTTACGCTTAGATGATTCGGCGGTTGAAACCGCATCTACACAAACGATGTCGGCCTGCGCCGACTGGTTAATAAAGGAGTTCCAAAACCAGGATTTGGAATTAAACATGAAATAGGGTGCCCCGGAGGTAAACCCTAATTATTTCCGACTCGCTTCCAGCCTGACGCACCTTACAAACAAAACTAAAATTTAGGCGGCTTATTTAGCTTCCGGCTCATCCTCAACTTCCAATTGACCTTGGTCTTCCTGTCCATCCTTAATTTCATTTTGCAGCGAATTCAATGGGACTAAAAGCTGATCAGCTATGTCTGATCGTCCTCTAGCCCTGTAGATATCCATAGCTGTCTGAAAATCTTTAACTCCCCCATGGTTATCTCCAGTTCCAGTTCGAGCATAAGCACGGTAAATATAAGCTTCTACAAAATCAGGATTGAGATTAATTGCTTGAGTAAAAGCTTCAACTGCTTCCTTATACTGTCCTTTGCGACCGAGGTCAAATCCTTGTTCATAAAGTTCTTTAGCTTCCATCGCATTCCTTAATTTATTTTGAATCAGTAGGCTGCTTATTTGTCTTCCGGCTCATCCTCAACTTCCGGTTGACCCTGGTCTTCCTGGTTAAACTTAATTTCATTTTGCAGCGAATTCAATGGGACTAAAAGCATATCAGCTATTTGCGATTGTCCTCTAGCCCTGTAGATATCTATCGCTTTCTGAAAATCTTCTACTGCACCCTGTTTTTCTCTAATTACAGCTCGCATACGAGCACGAACCATATAAGCTTCTACAAAATCAGGATTGAGATTAATTGCCTGAGTAAAAGCTTCAGATGCTTCCTTATACAGTTCTCTGCGACCGAGGTCGAATCCTTTTTGATAAAGTTCTTGAGCTTTCATGGCATTTCTTAATTTCTGCTGTTCATCTCGCTTGCATAAAGGATCGAGTCTGTTGACTTGACCTGATGAATCAATTATAAAGCACCCTGGTTGTTCCTGAGCTGTCGCTAGAGTCTGAAAAATAGGTAGAGACGCAATAATGACAGAAGAAAAAGCAGAAATTAAGTAGGGGTGTTTCAGCATTACTGGTACTGTTTAAATATTATTTACACCAGATTCCACGTTTATAAAGTACAACCGAGAGCGATCAATATCCGTAGGGACACGGCAATGCCGTGTCCCTACACTTCATAAACCTGGAATGCGCTATATGTAGACAGATATCATACCTGTCTGGTTGCAATTGTGACATTGATTATGGCAATAAGTAGAAAGGCGTAAATATTTGTAGTTGGGATGAGGCAGGAGTCAGGAGACAGAATGCAGGAGGGATTGGGGTTTTAGCCTCATTTATCTTTCTTAACACAGTTGTGTTTTTCCCCACCGACTTACTTAAGTGATATAAAATCACTTACAGTGAAATAGCTCAGCTCGTAATATCCTATAAACACGCTCATAAATTTCGCAAGCATCATTTTGTAAGTATCATTGGAGCTTCAGCTATGAACTACTTTCAAAAGACCGCATTATTTATCGGGGTAGCAACTGCTATTAATGGGCTTACTTTTGCAGCTCAGGCTCAGTTTTGTGCAGACCCTTCTCACAGAGCAGCAACTAAAGCTAGACTCGATCAAATTGCCGATAGTCAAGGGATAGAAATGGGTGATGTTGGAAAAGCTTATGAAAACTTTGCACTAGCTACCATTAGACTAGGTACTCCAATTCCAGAAAATACCAGGCGATTTTTTTCAGACGCAAGGAAAAGGCAAACAAAGGATAAGTACCAAAACGTAGTACCTGATGGAGTTCTTCCACTTGTGTTCGTGAATTTTCCAGCAGGCCCAACTGAAACATATCCTGATAGCGTTTTCTATGAGGTAAAGGCACTTAGTGGAGGTCTCCTGCCCCCTAGTTACTCAGATTATCAAATTCTCGGTTTCATTGATGCACTCGGTGACAGTTCTGCCAAGACAGCAGGCAGAATACCAGCAATCATTTTTCTCACTAGCGCCGATATCAAGCAGATTAGTAATGCTACAGTAGCAGAAGCTATATTCAGAGGTGTAGCTGTCTGGCACGCTATAGGTTGTGAAATTCCGGGCAGCTTTAATCAGCTCCAACTAGGTGCAGCCTCCCTGAAAAATCCCGTAGTCTACTTTCTCCAGCTAACGCTTCCAGAAGGAATAGGTCCTGGAATCCCCGGAAGGCTTTTCATTAATTAAAGGTTAATTATCTACTCATTCATAGTTTACTTAATGGTGAAAATTATGTCTATTGAAGAGCGCCGAGGTATTGAAACAATTGACAGAAACCAAAATCTACTTCTCGTTCGCGCTCCTATTGAGTCAGTGGCGGAAAAGTTCAGTAGGGCGAGACGTGCGGATGTTTGGGAACGGGATATCTACGATCGCGAAATCGACATTACCACCGAAAGCTATATTGTTTTTCAGTTCCGAGGACACCCTTGGACGATCGTTGAAAAACTGAGTTGTAGGCCCGGTTCCCTTGTGTTTGGAGAAGGAGATGCGCTCACCCTTTCTAACTTCATACCCAGTCGCGCCATCTACTACAAATGCAGCGATACTTGCGGTTATATTGGTTATAACTGCTACGATGGAGGTGCATTTGCGGAGATGCTGTACTTTGAGGAAGAAATGGATCTCCTGTTCCTCTCTGACTTTCGTGAGGTTAAAGCTGAGGACATTGACGATGCCTTCAACTTTACTTACGCTTTTATGGAGGAGCAAGATATCTATATTCCCTACGTATATTACGAAAATGTGAGGGCTGGCGATCGCATTAATTTGCGCCCCAAAGGCCCAACGTTAGATGATTTAGTACGCAGCGACTTCGAGCGAATAGATTATATAGGCATTAACTAAAATATTCTCAACTAGAAAATCTCGCCGCATCTCTCAACCCGCTATTCTTGGGACTTTTTCCCACAATTTCCCCATCTATCTGTCCAATTTGACTTAAAGTGCGATCGCCCGCAGCCCCTGACAGCAACTGAATTTTAAGTTGATCCAACCGCGGCCCGATCGCCGAAACCACCGTAATTTCTGCATTGTCGCCGCACCAAACTTCCCCCACAGCGGGCATTCTTTGCAACTGATAGCTCAAAAAACCTCCGATTGTTTGATATTCCTCAGCTATCGGCAAATCCAAATTCAATATTTGATTGACATCATCTACATTTAGCTGCGCTTGTACTAAAAAAGTGCGATCGTCCAATACTTGCAAAGCAATTTCTTTGCTGTCGGGTGAGTGGTAAGTACGGCCAATAATTTCGGCGATCAAATCCCTCAGCGTCACTAACCCGGAAATGCCCCCAAATTCATCGACTACGATCGCAATTTCTTCCGACGAACGCTGCATCAAAGGCAGCAATTCTCCCAGCAGCATCATCTCCGGCACAAACCTCACTGCACTCATCCAAGTTACAATTTCTGTGTCGGGAGATAGCAAACCTTCAGCTAGGGGTTTTGCAAGTTGTTTGAAGCCAATAATGCCGATAATGTCGTCTAAAGAATCTCCCGTCACGGGATAGAAGGAATGGTTGGAAATTGCCATTTCGTCGAGCAAAGTTTGAAAGGTAGCCGTCTTGGGAAGTGCGATAATGTTTGGCCTCGGCACCATCACTTCTTGTACCCAAACTTCGCCAAATTCAAACACGTTATTGAGCAATTCTCGCTCTTCTGCTAGTAAGCCGCTGGATTCGCTGGAAGTAGCTATAATTAATTGCAGTTCTTCGGGAGTAACGGGCCGGTGTCTTAGGTTGTATTCGATTCCTGCAAACCGCAAGAGCGATCGGGTGGATTGATTGAGAAACGACACAAAGGGATTGAACAGCCGGGATATCAATAAAGTCGGAGGCCCGAAACTTCTGGCTAGCTGTTCGGAATAAAGTAGGGCTACAGATTTGGGGAAAAGTTCGCCGAGTACGATTTGCAGGTAAGCTAGCAGGAAAAAAGTTACTATTGATATTCCCAAAGAATGGGCCAGCGCCGATTTGATATAAAGTGGCAGTGGCAAACTGGCGATCGACATTCGGACTAGCACGGCGATCGTATCTTCCCCAATCCAGCCGAGAGCTAAACTAGAAAGAGTGATTCCCAACTGCATTGTTGAGAGCAATCGCTCGATACTTTTCTGCAAAGATTGAACGGTTAAAGCTGCTATGTCGCCAGCCTCGGCTAACTGATTGATGCGCGATCGGCGTACCGTCACCATCGAAAACTCAGCCGCTACAAAAAAAGCATTAATTGCAATCAGCAGCAGCACTGCCAGCAACCGCGACAGCACTTCTGTCGGAGTCATCGCGGGTAAATCAGCTATCTCCTGCACTCTCGCCCCTAAAAGTGACACAATGCTCCCTAGAACAACTTTATCGATCGAACCTCAAAATCCCTGGAGTGTTTGCTCCTTTTGTCTTACTTCGCTACTGGAATCCCAGCTATTTGCAACTGAAGTTTTTGACCTGGATAATCTGTCAGCGTCAGCGAAACTTGTTTAGCATTTTCTAGCAAAGCGGTGGGAATACTCACCGTACCGTAATACACCTGCCCGTTGGGGGGCAGTTCCGACGGCAAATCCTCAGCAGTCGCCGAAAGGGCCCGGCCGCGATCGTCGGTGACGTTCAAGAAACTGTAGAGAAACCTCACAGATTGGGAACCTTCGTTTTTCATGCTCACGTCTAGCAGCATGGAGTTGCCGCGCTGACTGGCCGCGCTCACTTCTAGGGTTATTCCCCCGTCGCGACTGTTCAGGGGAAATTTGGCGCTGGCCTTTGGTTCGGCGGGCTTTTTGGCTGTGGCTGGTTTAGAGCTTGTCTTGTCTGTTTTAGTATTTGCTCCGGTCGTTTTGTCAGGATCGCGACCTTCTATCCGCGCTTTGACGGTTTTAAGAATGTCTGTTTCTTTCAAAATACTCACTTGCTCTTTGCTAGCCACAGTTCCCTGCTTGCCGGTGCCTCCATAGTTGCTGGGGCGAACATCAGGTTGAGTCGTTCCTTTCAAGGCTTCGCGACCTGTAGTAAATCCCAAAACAGAACTCGTCACACCTGCTCCAAACATAAGAGTTAGCAGAATTAGAGTCAGCACTACTGTTGAATTCACTGCCATTGCCTGTAATTTTATGCCTAGTCGTAGAAACTGCTTTGTCCGGTCGAGCCGGATAGCGCAGGTGCGTTTCGGGCGATCGGGGACTCAACAGATCTAAAGATTTTGATTTTTGTTCTCTAGTTCTAGCACGAACTGAGAAATTATGTTATAGTTACTTCTTAAGTTAGATAGATTGAACAAATCAATTTAACGGCAGTTGGCCGAGCGGTTTAGGCAGCGAACTCATAATTCGCCCCAGGCAGGTTCAACTCCTGCACTGCCGATTTTAAATAAATTAGGACGCTCAGCGCCCGTCGCAACCAAGCTTCTTTCTGCGACCCATGGGGGGCGAGAAACCCGGTTTCTGGGAATTTTGGCGTTAAGTAACAATAAATATACGTACCAACCCAGTTTTTGAGGGTGAGGGAGGGAGAAACCCAGTTTCACTCTTCTGAAATCGATCGCGAACCAGACACCCAAGTCGATCGACTCGCAAGTTCAACTTATAGCGGTTGTCAAGCGTCGTGAGGTATGCCCGATGCTTTTAGGCCCGATGCCCGATGCTTTTAGGCCCGATGCCCTATGCCCGATGCCCTATGCCCAATGCCCAATGCCCAATGCCCGATGCCCGATGCCCAATGCCCAATAGTACCTCCTATGAGAGCAAAGAAAGGGTATATCAACCCTTAATCAATTCCACCCCGTAGCGCCCATCGTACTCTTGAGCGTAAACCTTAACTTGTTCTTCCTTTGCAGTCGGTAACTTTTTACCCGTAAAATCTGGCTGAATCGGTACTTCTCTGTGGCCTCTATCGACTAATACCGCCAACCAAATTTTTTCCGGCCTTCCGTAATCGTTTACCGCATTCAAAGCCGCTCGAATTGTTCTACCTTTATATATGACGTCATCTACCAACACAACGATTTTCCCCGTCAAATCGAAAGGAATTTCTGTTTTAGCCGGTGTCCGCATCGCCACTCGATCCAAGTCATCTCGGTAAAAGGTAATATCCAAAGCGCCCACCGGTACTTTTACTTGTTCGAGGACTTCAATTTGATCTGCCAACATTTGAGCTAGCGGCACTCCTCTAGTATAAATCCCCAACAGCACTAACTCCGACGGAGCCCCAGATTTTTCGACAATCTCGGAAGCGACGCGGGTGAGAGTGCGCCTCACTTCATCCGGCGATAAAATTTTGATAATTTTAGTCATTGTTTTACTGGGATCTAATTGTTGGCTGTTGGCCCATCGAACAATTGAATAATTGAAGAATTTTAGATATTTCGACTTGGCCCTAAAAGTTTGAGATTGACTTCACTGATGAATCTGGTGGCTGGTATCTGTCGCCCAGTAAAGTCAGCAGTTAGGGGACAAAAGACCATAAAGTATAAACCAGCCATGATAGTCCCAACCAAGTCAAAAAGCAATAGCGAGTTAATTGCAAAGCTTGATAAATTTGTTCTGGGGCGATGGCGCGAATAGGCTCGCCTAAGAGCGGTTTGTGTTTGATAACTCCCCGATAGGAATTTATACCTCCTAGTTGTACTCCCAAGATGGCTGCGTAGGCGCACTCGCTCCAACCGGAATTGGGACTGGCATCTTTAACAGCATCTCTCTGACAAATCTGCCATACGTAGATCGGTTTGCCAGAGATGAGGGCTAAAGTAATCACTGTTAGCCGGCAAGGAAACCAGGTGAGGATGTCTTCTAGTTTGGCACTAAACCATCCTAAATTAGTGTATGGCTGTTCTTTGTAGCCGACGGTTGAATCTAATGTGCTGGCTGCTTTGTAAGCGATCGCACAGTCCACTATTGCGCAATTAAGCATCGAGTTAGGAGCGATCGGCAAATTGGTAACAGTTAATAATAAATCTGGCAGAGCGAACCCAACTAATGCATAAAATAGCGGGGCACTCACGCCATCGACTGCATTCTCTGTTACAGTTTCTAACAATGCTCGCAGAATTTCTGGCTCGGATAAGTTTTCAGTATCCCGGCCGACATAAAGACTCAACCGTTCCCGCGCCTTGACTAAATCTCCAACAGTTAAAGGTGCTAGCACATCTTGAGCCGCCGCCCTCAAACTGCGACCGGCAAAACAGCTTGCGAGCAAAATGGTCTGCAGGGCAATACTTAAAAGAGGGTGCACCCAACTAGCAGCAAGGACGATCGACCAACTGACAGTATAACTGCCTAGAATCAGCCCGATCGCTAGTATTGTACCAGCACATCGCAGCAGCAGTTTGTGCCGCTCACCGGCCGGACGATCGCCCGCAGGAGCCATTTTGTCTGCGGGATTATTCCAGATACTAAAGACAATTCGAGTATAGCGGTCGATCGCCCAACCCATCGCCTGTACGGGATGCGGCCAACCCCAAGGATCGCCGATGGAATAATCCAATACCGCAGCTAAAATCAAAACAGCAAATTGATCCGGCATCATTATATATTGTGTCAAACTTGATAGTCTGTCCTGCCAGCGAGCGATCGTTCGACCGGGCTGGTTTTAGCTGCTGTTACCAACAGCGGAATTGGATTTTTTATCCCAGATTTTCAGTGCTGAGATTACTTTCGTCGCCAAGCTTGTGTACGTTCTGCTCCCAATTAACACCATCAAAGGGTAGAATCTGAAATTGGGAAACGGCATCGGAGTCAAGACAGCGGACGTTGACATCGAATCGATCGGGATGCGATCGGGGACGATAGAACGAGTGAATCCCACAAATCCGGCAGAAAGTATGTTTGGCAGTTCCTGTATTAAACGTATAAGTTGTCAAAACATCTTCGCCGCACAGCAACGTAAAACGTTCCGGCGGCACAATTAGGTGCAAAAATCCTTTCTTTTTACAGATAGAGCAGTTGCAGTCAGATGCTTCGTGTTTGTCAACCGCGACTGTGAAGCGGACAGCACCGCAATGACAGCCGCCGGAGTAGGTAACAAGTGTTGTGTCCATGTTTTCGGGCGATCGAATAAATCAACTTACCATCTAAATGATAAAGCTAGTTTCTTCTCCCAGAGCAGCTTGCCAACTGCGGACATCATAGTATAAGTCTTCGAGGGAAATAGTGTATAGCGCTTCGGCAAGTTTTTTGTGCAATCGGTTCCACAAACTGAATGTTACCCAATCCTCTGCTTGCGTCGCGTCGGGAGAATGTCGAGGTAAAGGTTCAATAGTTTCGCCTACGGCCTCTAAGATTTGTCCTAAAGAAATTTGAGCCGGCTCGCGGGCTAATTGATATCCTCCCTGGGAACCCCGAACTGATTGGACTAAACCGGCTCGTCGCATTTCAATCAATAATTTTTCGAGATACGGAGCCGGTAACTCCTGTCGGTTCGCGATCGATTTTACCGATGTCGGGCCGAACCGAGGTTGCAAACTTAGATCCAGTAATGCTTTGACACTGTAGTGTCCGCGTGTGGTTAACTTCATGGGATTTTAAAATTGGGGGCAAATATTTAGCTAGCTGATAGCTGATAGCTTATGCTACCGAGTTTAGAGATTGCTTGCACCGGCTGCTACTTCTCAAGAAAGACTGCACCTTGTTAAAAATATTTAGACAATAGTGGTTAACAATTGAGCCGATCGGTGTAAGATGGTTTTACGACAGGCTATAAAGCTAAAGTTTCTTGGTCAAACCAAAAACCAACCGAGAAAAATTCCGTACACCAGTTGAATATTTCAGGACTCAGTAGATGGCTAAAAAGAAAAATATCGAACCCCTTGAAGGAGAAGACCTGATCCAAAAGGTCAAAGAGCTAGAGAACCTCACCAAGGAAGAAAAAGCTAGAGCCTGTGGCTACTACACCGTTACCAAGAATGGCGTAGAACGGGTCAACATGATGAAATTCCTGAATGCACTGATTGATGCAGAAGGCATTCAGTTAGACGGGAAGCAAAACGGTAACGGACGCGGCGGACGCTCTGCCAGCTATCGGATTAGCGTTCAATCTAACGGCAATTTACTGATTGGAGCCGCCTACACCAAACAAATGGAACTGAAGGCAGGAGATGAATTTGAAATCTCTTTGGGACGCAAGCACATTCACCTGCGCCAAATCGATCGCGAAGAAGTAGCCTAAGTCTTTAGGACTTGCTTTAACTTCTTGCTTGAACTGATTGGTTTGATTTCAAGCATTGAGTGCAAGCAGAGAGTTGGCTCTGAAATCTTTCTGTGCGCTCACAACAGTATGGCTTCTATAGATGGCAATGGCTCGACAAAAGCCACTGCCACTACTTGATATTTTGTGAGAATTCCTATTCTCACCCCTCGCTATATCCGTTGGGACAAGCGAGGGATTTTCCGCGCGTTAAAGAGAGGTCAAGCGTGAAGCAGAGAAAAGGAAGGAAAAACAGGGAAAGAGGTAGAGAAAGCATCTCCGGCTATGTAAAAAACATTTTTTTGCTGAAACTTGAGTTCGACTCAATCGCTTTCAATTATTGAATGTATCTGCGTCCATCAGTGTTGCATCTGCTGGAAATCTGCGGTTAACAGATTGAATATTGATGCAGCTCAAGTCTGTGGAGGTACTCGCACTACAAATGCCAAGCCGGAAATCCTGCGAGAAACAAGAAGTAGCTAAGGTTGATATGTTGCACAACAGTCAACAAGCGATCGATAAACCGGGTTTTTGAACCGCAAGGCGCGATCGAACTAAAAAAAATAATGTAACTTGAAACAATCCATCACCCGCAAGTGATAGAAATCAAACCCAAAAAACCTTGTTTCTGGGAAAATTGTTGCTGCTCCGTTGATATATTGATGTAGAAACTTGGTTTTTGGCTGGTGTCTCCAAAACACACTGAAATTACGGGCTGGAACAGTTAAAGTGTTAGAGAGCAATTAGACACCAGCCTATGCCGTTGCCCCGAGTCGCGAGCAAAACTTTGTCACAGCCAACAAAAATACCCCTGCGTTGCGTTCTAGTAGGCTCTTTTGTGGTGCAAATCGTCGCAGCCGTAGGGATTGTCGGGTATCTTTCCTTTCGCAATGGAGAAAGAGCAGTCGAAGAAGTCGCTCTGAAATCGATCGCCCAGACGGGGAATAGAGTTGAAGAACAACTGACTGCTGTTGTGGAAAATACCCACTGGGTAAATCAACTTAATGCCTCAGCGATCGAGCGCGCCGAATTAAACTTAGAGTTAGGACAAGCCCAGCCGGGAGGAGAGAAGTTCCTCTGGCAGCAAATGCGATCGTTTAAAAGCATTCAATGGATTTCCCTCGGTTCTCAAAAAACAGGAGAATATCTCGGCATTAAGCGCAACCCGAAGGACAACAGCCTGCAAATTGTCGCAGCTAACAAGTCTACTAACTATCAGAATATCTACTACACAACAGACAAACAAGGTACTCGCACCGCCAAATTAAAAGCAGAACCGGGAACCTACGATGCCCGATCGCGCCCCTGGTACAAAGAAGCTGTCGCAGCTAACAAACCGATTTGGACGAGCATTTATCGGGGTTTTACTCCGGGGACTGTGTTTATTGCTGCGAGCCAACCGATTCGCGATCGCAATGGTGAATTGCTGGGAGTTTGTGCGGTAGATTTGTCCCTCTGGGAGCTTCAGCAATATCTCGATCGCCTCAAGGTTAGCAAAACTGGAGAAATTTTTGCGATCGAACGATCGGGCTTGCTGGTGGCCAGTTCGAGTCAAGAATCATCCTTTAGAAGGATGTCGGGAAAGCAGGAACCTGAGCGTCTAAATGTTTTAGACAGTGAAACTTTTGTCATTCGCACCGCAGCTAAGTATTTGTACGAAAAGTTTGGCGGCTTTAGTAACATTCAGCAGCGACAACAACTGAAATTCAGCCGAGATGGGGCAGAATATTTTGTGGAAGTGCTGCCGTTTTCCGATAGTAACGGTTTGAACTGGCTGATCGCGATCGCCGTTCCCGCATCGGATTTCATGGGGCAAATTAACCAAAATACCCGCACTACCATTTTACTTTGTGCCGCGGCGCTGCTGCTATCGACCATTGTCGGAGCGCTCAATGCCCGGTGGGTGACGCTGCCCCTGCTGCGGCTCAACCAAGCAGCTAAAGATATCGCCCAAGGAGAATTCGATCGCACTGTTGCTATCAGCAAGCTTGATGAAATCGGTTCCTTAGCACAGTCTTTTAACGAAATGGCGGCTCAATTGAAAAAGTCTTTTCAAGCTTTGGCCCAAAGCGAGGAAAAATTTGCCAAGTTGTTAGAAAGCTTGCCGGTTGGGGTGATAGCCCTGACTCCGGCTGGTAGCACTATTTTTATGAATTCGATGGGAGGAGAAATTACGGGTAAAGGGGCGGTGGCAAATACCACCCCTGAAGAACTTTCCGAAACTTATCAACTTTATATATCGGGAACAGACAGGCTGTACCCGATGGAAGATTCACCCTTTGAACGCGCCGTGATGGGCAAAGAAACGTTCCTTGAAGATATGGATCTTCGCCGGAATGGAAAAGTTATTCCCTTGCAAGTGCGATCGCAGCCAATGTTTGATGCTGAGGGGAATGTGATTTACGTACTGATTGTTTTTCAAGATATCACGGCGCGCAAACAAGCAGAGCAAATATTGGCAGACTACAACCGTACCCTGGAAACGGAAGTAACCTCGCGCACTCTGGAACTAGCTCAAATTAATGCCCGCTTGCAGCTCGAAATTGAGGAGCGCCAGCAAGCTGAAAAAATTATCCACCAAGAGCGGGACTTTAATTTAAAGATTATCGAAAATTCTCCGATCTTTTTTGTGGCGATCGATTCGGAGGGTAAAATCCTGCTGGCCAATGAATGTATGCTGGAATCTGTGGGCTATACTGCTGCTGAAGTTATCAGCCAAGATTATTTAGCTAAATTTGTACCGGAGGGCGATCGAGCCGGATTGCACTCGATTTTTGAGCGCGTCACAGCGAGGGAGCAAACGGTTAACGAGCACCGGATTCTCACTAAGTGCGGTGATACTTTGTTAGTCGAGTGGTACGGTACGCCCGTTTTGGATGAAAATGGCAATTTTGACTTTTTGTTTGGGTTTGGGATTGATATTGGCGATCGCAAACAAGCACAAATAGCCTTGCAAAAAAGCGAAGCTCTATTTCACAAATTAGCAATCACGGTGCCCGGAGAACTTTACATATTCGTGCAGCATCCCGACGGCTCGCTCGAAATGGAATATATCAGTCCGCTGTGCCGAGAAATTCAAGAATTAGAGCCGGAGGAAATCCAGAACAACTCTGCTTTACTCTACGAACAAATGCACCCGGACGATCGCCCCAGCCACTTCGAGGCCATTGTCAGAAGTGCCACAAATCTCGAACCATTTGCCCACGAGTGGCGGATTGTCACAGCCTCTGGAAAACTCAAATGGCTGCAAGCTCATTCTCGGCCGGAATTGCGCGAAAATGGAGATATCGTCTGGCACGGCATAATACTCGATATTAGCGATCGCAAACAAGCAGAACAACAACTCAAAGAAGCCGCATTAGCAGCAGAAGCTGGAAACAAAACTAAAAGCATCTTTCTCGCCAACATGAGCCACGAATTGCGAACCCCCCTCAATGCCATTCTCGGCTTCGCTCAATTAATGGAACCCAGCGCTAATTTAACTTTCACAGAAAAAGAAAATATCAAAATTATTCGCCGCAGCGGAGAACACCTGCTTCAACTGATAGATAGAGTCTTAGCCTTATCTAAAATTGAAGCGGGGCGCATGACAATCTACCCCAAATGCTTTGACTTGTACCGCTTGCTGAGCGACGTGCAGAATATGTTCCAAATTCCGGCACTCAATAAAAAAATAAAATTAATGATTGACTGCTCCTCGGATGTCCCTCAATACATAGAAACAGATGACATTAAGTTGCGGGAAGTGCTGATTAATATCTTAGATAATGCAGTTAAATTCACTCAAAACGGCTCAGTATCAGTCACCGTCCGAGCGAAGCAAGAAAGAAGAAAAATGCCTGTCAAAGAAGATTTTGTTAAATCATTTGAAAGCTCACACAACGTTTTTATTTACTTTGAAATTACCGATACAGGAGTTGGCATCGATTCGGAAGAATTAGATAGTATATTTGAATTATTCATGCAAAGTTCATCGGGGAAGACACTTCAAAAAGGTATGGGTTTAGGATTAAGCATCAGCCGCGAGTTCATAAAATTAATGGGCGGCGAAATTACCGCCGAAAGCGAAGTGGGACGGGGTACAGTCTTTAAGTTTGATATTCCAGTCGTTACAGCAATTTCCCCTGTTGAAGTAAATAATTTTTCAGAGACTTCAACTATCCTAAAACAAGAAATATTGGATAGTCCTAAAATATTTACGCTTAACTCGAAGCCGCAAGTTTCTCCAGAATGGACGAGCAAACTTCAACAAGCAGTCCGTGAGGCTGACTTCGATTTTATTGCTACAACAATTGAGGAAATCCGCAGCGAAAACGAGCTTTTTGCCGAAATTTTGATGAATCATTTAGATAATTTTGATTATCAAGAAATTCTCGATTTAATTTCATCAATTTAACTCTAGGGTGTGCAATAGGAACCTTATATTATTCTCACAAAGTATTGTTAAAAACTTTTTTGATGCTGATTTTCTCAACTATCATGTAATATTAATTCCGGTTGCACTCATACATGACTGTTGACTGTTGACTGTTGACTGTTGACTGTTGACTGGTAATGCAGATAGGCGAGGAAGAGTCTCCTTTAAGGAAAGCAACTTACAGGAGAGAAGACTGTAGGAGGTGTTTAAGTTATTAAGTTTTCGATCCTGAGTAAACCGTAGTGTTTCCGATTGAGAGAAAAGTCCTAAGATGGCCTAACGTCCTTGCTCAGTTGATTAAAAGACTATGATAATTATCATTGTTGATTTGTAGCTAATAATTTAAGGTTTGAGTTGAATTTTGTGAAGCTACAGTTAACCCCCCCGATCGCCCTTTTGGTAAAAGCAATCGAGGGGGTTAACTATTATTTGTCAAGTATCTGAGGGTATCAGGCAGGGTCTGCTTCAGCTCGTTTTTGTAGTAGGCGGGCAATTTCTGCTTTTTCTACAAGTCCCACGAGAACTCCGTTTTCGCGAATCACGGGGAGTTCTTGTACTTTAAGTTGTTCTAGGAGAGTGACGACTTCGAGGAGGGATAATTCTGGTTTGACGGTGGTGGAAAATTCGATCGGCTTGACGAGTTCTTTGACCAAAACTTGGGGCCAGGTACCGGTGGGGATGGTTTTGAGGTCGTCAAGGTCGATCGCCCCTACCAATTGTCCCGCATCGTCGGTAACTAGGAACCGACGCCAGTTTTGAGCGTTACCGATCACGTAGTTGTTGGCAAATTCTCTGAGCGATAAGTTTTCTGGGACGATCGGGCTTTGCGCGGTAACAGCATCTGCGGCTGTCAGCCCTGCGAGTTGATTTTGGACTGTGGCATATTGTGCGGATTGACCAGCATTTTGCAACAAGAACCAACCGATTACTAAATTCCAGATCTGGCCGCCGAAAAGGCCTGTAGCAATGGCAATCCAACCAATGATTTGACCGACGCGGCTAGCAAAAATTACGCCTTTGTAAGGATTGCCGGTAATCTTCCAGACGATCGCTTTGAGGATGTTGCCACCGTCGAGGGGCAAACCCGGAATTAAGTTAAATAAGGCTAAAACTAAGTTGATCGAAGCTAAAAGTCCGACGATGGCGGCTGGGGGGCCTGACAGGCCAGCACCGATGCCGATCGCAGCTAACAAACCGGACAAAAGTAAGCTGACTAACGGGCCTGCAATGGCGACCCAAAATGCTTCGGCTGGGGTTTTCGATTCTCTTTCCAAATTAGCCAGCCCGCCAAACAGAAATAGCGAAATTGATTTCACGCCAATTCCCTGTTTGATAGCTACCCAACTGTGTCCTAATTCGTGGGCTAAAACGGAAGCAAATAATAGCAGGGCTGTGAATAACCCCAGCATCCAGGGCACTACGGGGCCTAATGCAGGAAACAGGTTAGCTAGTGCGCCGCCGTATTGCCAAGTTACTAAACCCAGAACTAGAAACCAAGATACGTTGACATAAAAGGGAATTCCAAACAGGTTGCCGACGCGAAATGTACCGTTCATAATTGGCTACCTCTGATATTATGGGCAAAAAGTTTTTTCTCTGTTTCCTTATAGTAACGAAATGTAACTCAAATGTTAATGTTTCAATTAGGGTGTTATCCGTCTGTAGAGGTTCGGTTTGCTGAATAATCACCGCCGGCTGCGGTTAGGGCTGCAGGGCTGCCAGGGGTTGACAATCGCCGAAAGAGCGGAAGTCATCTCTCTGAGGACTGAACATTATATTTATTTAAGTTTTCAATATAAGTTTTCAGTCGGTTAAAACCGATTTGACCTTTGATACGGGGAATTAATTCCCTGGCGGACTATTGCACCTCTGACTGGATATCAGTTTCAAGCAATTTTAGCTATAATCACTTACTATAAGAATAGTTTTGGTGCTAATAATTATGTCAGAATCCTTTTGGCTCGGTCGGCTGCTGCTGCAATTTAACAGCGAAGCGAGCGAGATTATTACAGATTTATCCGCTGTTGCTTTGACTCCCGACGGCCATTTGTGGCTGGGTTCCGATGAAACGACTTCCCTGGAATGTTTGTCGCCTGTCGCGCCTCATGTTTTTGGAGAACATCAAAAATTTGCGGTCGCGGATTTTATCGATTTATCGGGAGACGACGAAATCGATATTGAAGGAATTGATTTCAGCAGCAATTGCCTTTGGCTGGTCGGTTCTCACAGCACAAAACGCAAAAAACCTAAAGGTAAAGATTGCGAAGACGATATCGAAAGATTAGCCACAATTGAGACAGATGTCAACCGATATTTGCTAGCCAAAGTTCCTGTAAAAGACGGGATTTTGTACAAGTCAATTTCCCATCCTGAAAATCCCCAAATTCAATTGACTGCGGGATGCCTTCAGCGGACAGAAACGGGTAATCTACTAACAGATGCGCTCCAAGATGACTGCCACCTCGGCTTGTATTTTTCGGTGCCAATTCCGAGCAAAGAAAATGGCTTCGATATTGAAGGGTTGGCGGTGCGGGGCGATCGCATTTTGCTCGGTTTGCGGGGGCCGGTGCTGCGGGGTTGGGCGATAATTTTAGAGATAGAAGTTGAAGAAGCAGAACCGGGAGTTTTAAGGCTTAAGGAAATTGGGGAAGCAGGGAAATTGTACAAAAAACATTTTGTCGATTTGAACGGTTTGGGTGTGCGAGAATTGTGTTTTAATGGGGAAGATTTGATTGTTTTAGGCGGGCCGACGATGACTTTATCGGGGGCGACGAGGGTGTTTCGGTTAAGGAATATTTTAGGGCGATCCTCTTCGAGGGCTTCGCTAACGGGCGACAGTATTACTGGGCAAGGTGGGGGAGATTTGGAGGTTTTATTTGACTTGCCTTTTCAGGTTGGTACGGACAATGCTGAGGGGTTGAGTTTGTTTCCCTATTTGGGGGAGGAGAATTCGTTGTTAGTGGTTTACGATTCGCCGGCTGCGAGTAGAATGGTTGGGGAAAATGCGATTTTTGCGGATATTTTTAGGTTGGGTTCGTAGTGAGGATGACCGTCCGCAAAATTTAGGACTAAAGTCTTTACTATAAACAGAAATTTGGTTAATTGTCGATCGCATCTTCACCCAGCGGTTTGCTGTAGCGCTTCAATTCATCAATCAATCGAGTATCGTTAGAAGCTGTTCTCGCACCCGCTTGGGCCGCCCACCGCTTCAAATCTTCAATTTGCGATCGCGCGATCGCAGCTAATGGTACTGTATCCTCGATCGACCTCAAAATATCCTCCGTCGTCAAATCTCGGCGCTGCCCGTTCACAAAAGTGCCAAAAGCCCGGTACAATCCATCAATTACAACTTGCTCAATTTCCGCACCGCTAAAATTCTTAGCAGACTTCGCCAAAATCTCCAAATCAAAGTCGCGCAATCTAGTCGGCCGCAAACGCTGCAAATGCACCTTAAAAATATCTTGCCGTTCCGACTCTGAGGGCAAATTCAAAAAGAAAATCTCATCAAACCTGCCTTTTCTAAGCAACTCCGCCGGCAAAATCCGCACGTTATTTGCAGTTGCGACAATAAACACCGGGCTGGTTTTTTCCTGCATCCAAGTAATCAAACTGCCGAATACCCGGCGCGAAGTTCCCGAATCGCCGTCGCCGCCGCTGATAATGTTCCCGAAGGCTTTATCTATTTCATCGATCCACAAGACGCAAGGGGCGATCGCCTCTGCCAATTGTATCATTTGTCGAACGCGGCTTTCGCTTTCCCCGACAATGCCGCCGAACAATCTGCCAGTATCCAAACGCAGCAGCGGCAAACGCCATTCAGCAGCAATAGTTTTCGCCGATAAAGATTTGCCCGTTCCTTGAATTCCTACTAACAAAACGCCTTTAGGATTGGGTATACCGTAGCGGCGCGCTTCGTCAGTAAAAGCATCTTGCCGCATCTTTACCCACTGCTTCAAATTCTCCAATCCGCCGACATTTTTGAGGGATTCTCGTGAGTTGAAAAACTCCAAAATTCCTGTTTTGCGAATTGCTTGCTGTTTCTCTTCCAAAACTCCATCAATATCTGACTCATTAATTTGTTGTTTGGCCGCCAAAGCTTTAGCTAAAACCCGCCCGATCCGAGCGCGGCTCAAACCTTGACAAGCTTTAACTAATTGTTCCTTTGCTAAACCGCTAACTTGCAACTGTTCCGGTTTTTCTACAATGCGGGAAATCAAACTATCGATTTCTTGGACGTTGGGCAAGGGGAAATCAATTACTGTGGCTTCTTCTTTCAATTCTTCTGGCAATTCTAGGGAGTGAGAAGTGAGGACGATTGTTTTTTTGCTGCGCTTCAATTCCCTGGTTAAGTTACGCAATTCCCGCACTACTGGAGCATTTTTTTCGGTGTAGGGCGCTCTCAAAATTGGGTGTAAATCCCGCAGTACAAATATGGTATATTCTTCTACAGCAGTCTTGCCGATGCGATCGAGCGCCGCCATTACTGAACCTTTGGCAGAACCGTTATCTTCCCAGCCGCGCACGATATCCCAGAACAACACTCGGCGCGCGGGAGTTACTTGCAGCGCTACTTGGGCAATTACAGCTTCAATTGGTTCCTCTTCTGCGCCGACAATGTACAGCAGCGAATAGCGGGCGCGAATCATCAAATCCAGTCGCTTTACCAGTGAATCGAAAGGATTGTTTTCGCTGAGATTGACGGCATCTAATTCTCGAAATTGTGGGCGATATAATGTCATCTTATTTGATATTTTAGATGTAAATTTAACTCAACTAAATATTTTGTTTTCAGTGAAAACTTTAGTTATTCAAAATGATTAAAACTAACTAAAGTCCGTACTACCAACGAACCTTCAAATTATATCGGACTCAAGGTTTGTAGTGAGGACTTTAGTCCTTCAAAAGAATTTAAACTGACTAAAATCCGTACTGCGAACTAACCTTGAAATTATAACAGAATAGGGATAATTTGGCTACTTAGCAACTTTTCGGGCTTGTTTCACCAGATCGATGAGAGTGTGGTGGGCATCTTCGGCGTCGGTTAAAGCGCGATTGAACTTGACTCTGACAGGTACTGTTTCGCCATTTACTTCAGCGGTTAAATCCATGCCGTCGGCATCAATCGCGAGCATTTGAGCGGATGTCGCCTCTGGTTTGCCGCCGTAGGCTTGAGCGTACAGGACTACGGCGCTAGCGTGATCGTCGTTCATGTGAGTGCAGATGCGATCGCTAATTTCAGTGGAAAACTGTTCTGACATGGGGAGATTCCTCAGATGCAATATCGATCGATTGTACTGCGATTTGTCGCAACGCCAGAATATATAGCAGTTGACAGTTGACAGTTGACAGTTGACAGTTGACAGTTGACAGTTGAATTTAAAACAATATTTGTGTTTGTAGTAAGGACTTTAGTCCCGATTAGCTAAAAGCTTTAAAATAGGACTGAAGTCATCACTGCGAGCACCAATAGTCCCAGACGCACGGGCAGTCAGAAACCGGGTTTTTTACGAAAAGCTTTGGTTGTCACCCACAGATTTGGTAAAAAACCCAGTTTCTTTGTCATAGATGCGTAAATCCTGAGAAAGCTTAACTAAAAGATTTGTCGTCAAATGGCAATTCATCAAACAGCGAATCAATATCAGACTCATGGAAAGTCTCAGGCTTCGCTACTTGCTGCTTGGTTGCTTGAATGCAGCTTAGCTACTGGTAAATCAGGAAAAGTTTCTACAGCAACAGGCTGCGATTTTTCCAACTTAACTACTGGCAATTCCCCGCCATTGCCTCCATTTTTGCTAGTTTGATTCCACATCATCATTCCCAGTAAACCATCAACCAAACCGCCGCCGCTACCATTACCGCTAACCGCAACATCCGGGACAACTCGCACCTGACTATCGCCGATAATTTGCATTAATTGCAAAGCCGTATAGCCGGAACCGCCCAAAGCCACGACACCCGCCTGATAAGCTTCAGCTTGAGCATTTCCCTTCACCCGAATCGACTCAGCCTCGCCTTGAGCTTGTTTCACCTGAGAATTTGCTTTCAACTCAGCAATCTTAACGCCTTGTTCCGATTTCACCATCTCTTGTTGAATCTCAGCCAAAGCAGTTTCCCTGACCAATTGTTGCCGCTGAGTTTGTGCTAGTTGCTGCACCTCATAAGTCTTGCGCTGTTCCTCAGCAATTTTGCGGTCTGTTTGAGTTTGCATCAACTCTGCTGGCGGCAAAATATCCCCGATCAAAGTATCAATTGCTTGCACGTCGTAGGTACGCAAAGCTGCTTTGATATAATCCGCTGCTTCCGCTTGTCTGCCGCTTCTTGCCGAAAGAAAATCTAATACAGAATAAGATTGAGCCGAATTGCGGAAATAATTGCCAATTGTCGGCTGCAAAACGTGGTCTACTAAATTCTGCATCGAACCCACGCGCGAGATAACTTTCGGAGCATCCAAAGCGCCAACGTGAATAATCTGAGCTACTTCTAAATCAAAGGCAAAGCCGTCTTGAGAACGCACGGTTAAAGATGAAAGTTTAGAATCGTAACTGTGCCGTTCCGTCTTCCCCGACCAGTTCAATACTATATTAGTAGTTGGCACTAATTCTACTTTTAAGATGCGAGTATTCAGCGGATGTTTTCCTGGATAAAGAGGAGTAACCCACACCCCTTTATTGCCGACATTTACTAAATTGCCGTGGGTGAAAGCAGCGCCGCTGACATCTTCCGAGGTTTTACCAACATAGGAAATAACTGCGCCGACATAGCCGATCGGGATTTCGGTCATCGGCACTTGTTCCACGCCGACAAACCAAGGATTTAAGTTCCAGGAACCGGAAAGCAAAACTTGTTCTTGCAAACCGCGCCTACCGCCACCGCTGATGAATTTTTGCGCGTTTTGGAAGTTGTCGTGGTTCGGAATAATCGCACCTGCAATTTCGCCATCTTGAATCGGAACGCCGTCATAAGTTGTGACAATTCCTACTTTGTCGGAAGCAACTTTGTACAGTTTTAACAGTTCCGCTGTCATCCCGTGTTTGGGAGCATTTGCTGCTGTAATTACAGTAAATAATGCCGTATTAATTCGATAGCTACCACCTGTAAGGATGCCTAGTTGTCTGCCTTTTTCCCCACCGGTTCTGAAGAATTTGCGAGCATCTTGAAAATTATCGCATTCTGTATATTTACCGAGGATGCGCTGTGGCGGAATCGGTGCGCCTCCGGCTGCGATTACTAAACCAATTTCGCCTTGAGGAACTACGGTTAGAGACTCTTTGCGGACGCTGTATTGTATGGGCCAATAGCCCCAGTGCCAACCGGGGGGTAAAGTATCAGCTTGATATCCAGCTTCTCCGTTTAAGGCAATTAAATCTGCTGCGGGTAAAGACTTTTTGCCTAGGCTAAACTTTTTACTGACAATTCCCACTTCGCGATCGCCAATTACGACTAATCCGCCAAAAAACAATGGCAGGACTAGAATAATTATCATACCGCCGATCGCGATCGGGATAAATCCGCCCGGCCCTAGCTGCATTGTCTGGACGGGAACAGTGGTACGCAACTGCCCTAGCTGCAAGCTAGAATCAGGTTTTTCTGCTAGCTGGGTCGAGGTTTGTGCTGGGGGGATATCGCTAGCAGCTAATACCGGCGAGGGTTTGAAACTGGTTGTTGCACTGAGGGCTAAAGACGCCGAAACAGCGGCTGCAAACTGTTTTAAAATGCGGGCTTTGACTTGAGACTTGGGCAAAAGTGAATAAAGCATTTTTTTGATACAAGCTATAGAGTCTTATTACATCTAGCTTAAGCTTGATTCCAAGTGCCTACATAAAACTTATTGAAAGTCTGCGGTTATTTTTGAGCGAAAACAGGTTTACCAGTCAATACAACCTGTTCAATAATATCAGCCACTCGCTTGACTCTCGGGCGATCGCACAATTGCCTCTTGGAAGGCAATCGTCTACTAAACAGTATAATTCAGGAAAATATATGCCTGCAAAAGATATCTTTCATGCTGTTGTACGTTTTAAATTAAACTTGCTTGTATTTAATCCTGTAAAAGAGGAGATTGTATCATGGAGATAGAAAAATATAGAAAACTGATTCAGTCTATTATTGAAAAACACTCTAGCTGCGATTGTAAAGATCCAGAAGTGGAAACTCAAATTGCTTTCGATCGCGATCGCTACTTGATGTTTCATGTGGGTTGGCGCGGAGAAAGACGAGTTTATGGATGTGTTATTCACATCGAGATTAAAGAGGGTAAAATTTGGATTCAACGGGATAGAACTGAGGTGGGAATAGCTAACGAGCTAATTGAATCGGGAGTCCCTAAGTCGGATATTGTTCTGGGATATCGATCGCCCTATATGCGGAAGTTTACAGAGTTAGCGGTGGGGTAGTGGTTGCGATCGGAAAATAAGTAGAATCATCGTACTGTTTGGTATTTGCTGCGAATGGCGATCGATCCAGTGCAGGAATTTACCGCACACTCAGCAATTCATCAAGCTTGTTTTTTAATTCGGGCGATGCTATTAGAGAACGCCACAGAATGATTGATCCTATAATAGTCAAAATATAATTTCAGTGTGCAGCCTATCTTATGTCTCTA
>NZ_JAUBTN010000071.1:0-34246 GCF_036705055.1 Microcoleus sp. CZ3-B2
ATCTGTGCCTACTGCGCTCAATAGTGTCTCTTTTTTATTTGAAATGACTATACTATTCCGATGAAGAGAGGATTTGAGAGCGCTGTGAATCGATCGCACTTGATACGAAGCTCAATCAAATTACCAAAATAAAACCCGCACCGGCGGGTTTTATCTGAAAGTTAATTGTAAATAACTGCCAATTTTAACTATTTCTTGACAGCAGGAGCCTCGTTAGCAGCAACGGGACGAGTTGAGGAAGCGGTAGTTTTCAAAAGTGCGATCGCCTGCGCGTAAACAGGATCGTCCTTAGTCGCAACCAACATCGGTTTGTTAGCTAATTTCAGCTTTTCTGCGTCGCTGACTTCGACTTTGACATCGGGAGTAACGCCCTTGTGGCTGATGTCCGTACCGTTGGGAGTATAGTAGTGAGCGATCGTCACGGCCAATCCCGAACCGTCAGACAAAGAATGCACCGACTGCACCAAAGCTTTGCCAAAAGTTTGGGTGCCCATCACAGTTGCGCGCTTGTTGTCCTTGAGAGCACCGGCCAAAATCTCGCTGGCGCTGGCCGAGTTGTCGTCCACGAGCACCACCAAAGGCTTGTCAGTGATCGCAGTGCGGTTTGTCCGCATTTCCTGAGAATCGCCCACCCGATCGACTGTACGGACGATCGCCCCTGTATCCATCCACATCCGGGCAATATCGATGCTCACCCGCAGCAACCCGCCGGGATTCCCCCGCAAATCCAACACAAAAGCGTCAGCTTTTTGAGCCGAGAGCTTTTTAATCGCCGCCTCCATTTGTTCGCCCGCGTGGGAACTAAACTCTTGCAAGCGGATGTAACCGACTTTCTCGCCCCCTTCATCCTTGAGGCTGTAGCGAACCGCAGCTACCTCAATTCTCGCCCTAGTCAGAGTGATATCAAACTCGCTTTTGCCCTGACGAGCCATCCGCAGCGAGACTTTCGTGCCTTCGGAGCCCCGAATTATCTGAGCCGCATCCGAGACAGTCATGTCCTTGGTAGTTTTGCCATCAATCGCCAAAATCGTATCGCCCGCTTGAATCCCTGCTTTCAGGGCCGGGGAATTTTCCATCGGTTCGACTACCGTAATCGCTTTCGTTTTCTCGTCTTGTTCCAGCCTCATCCCCACCCCTGTGAGTTCCCCAGAGGTTTGATTCGTCAGCGCTTCGTACTGCTTTGGATCCATGAAGCGCGTGTAGGGGTCGTTTAATTTCTCTAGGGCTTTGCGGAGCGCGGTGTAGGCAGCTTCGCGAGAGGTATAATTTTTGCTCAGCAACTCTTGGCGGGCCACTTGCCAATCAGTCTTGTTAAAGCTGCCATCGACGTATTCTCGGTTCACAATTTGCCAAGCTTCGTCTAAGACAGCTTTGGGGCTATCTTGAAGCTCGGCGCGGACTGATTGACTCAGGCCAGGAACGAGTAAAGATATCGAAGCGGTTGCGGCCATCGCCCCAGTGAACAGGGCTGCCTGTAACAGAGAAAAGCGTTTGCGGGCTTGATTCATTGAATTATGGCTCAATTCGATTTTAGATTTTTGATTTGAGATTTTATATTGCTAAAAAATCTCAAACTACCATTTAAACTATTGTGTGGAGGCTCTACCATCCCTTTGGATAGTTTAACGAGATTCATCGCCGATCGCCAACCAATCATTACTCTATTTTAATAAACTTAATTTTAAACTTGGATTTGAAGGTGCCGTGGAAGCTAAAATCGAACAATTTTCGCGCAATAAGTGGTTGAGCCTGCTCATTAATGGAGCCATCGGCTCTGCAGCGCTGGCGGGAGTGATTACCATGCAGTCGAGCGGGCAATTGGGAGGAATGCCCGCAGCTAGCGTTCAGGGCCAAAAGCCTGTCTCTGCAATGTCTGCCACCGATTTCAAGCAAGCCTCCCAGCAAGAAGCCCTGCGGCTGAAAATGCTCAAAACACTTCCTAGTTTTGGGTTTGACAATTTAATGGCCGACTGGACATTTCTGAAATTTTTGCAGTATTTTGGCGACGATGAAGCCCGAGACGTAACGGGCTACAATCTCAGCGAAGATTATTTTGACATAATTACGCGGCGCGACCCCAAGTGGGCTGACATCTACCTATTTTTGTCCACAGCCGTTTCTTTTTATCAGGGAAAGCCGGAAACTGCTGTTAAGTTGATAGAGCGCGGTACTAACGCCCTTTCGCGGCAAAATCATCCCCAAGCGTGGATTGTGTGGCGAACCAAAGGTATTGATGAGTTGCTGTTGTTGGGCGATATTCCCGACTCAATTCACTCTCACGAAATGGCCGCTGATTGGGTAGAAAACACAGCCGACGGCCCGAAATTAGCGCCCATTTTTCGAGCCACTGCTGACTTTTTGCGCCGAGATCCCGATAGCGTGCCGGTGCGGTTTAACGCTTGGAGCACGGTTTATTATCAAACAACCGATAAGTTGGTGCGGCAAAGGGCGAAACAAGCTCTTGTCAAGTTGGGAGCTCAGGTAAAAAAAGATAAAGATGGAAACGAGAGTTTTATTTTGCCGCCCAGAAAGTAGTTGATTGTTGACTGTTGACTGATGACTGTTGACTGTTGACTGTTGACTGTTGACTGATGACTGTTGACTGTTGACTGTTGACTGATGACTGATGACTGATGACTGATGACTGATGACTGTTGACTGATGACTGATGACTGATGACTGTTGACTGTTGACTGATGACTGTAATTCTCAAATCTCAAATCTCAAATCAGCTTGAGTTAATTCGCGCCATTCACCGGGTTTCAGGTCATTTAGTTGCAAATGCCCGATCGCACTTCTCACCAGCCGCAGCGTCGGAAACCCTACTGCTGCGGTCATCCGGCGCACTTGGCGGTTGCGGCCTTCTGTGAGGGTCATTTCCAGCCAAGCTGTCGGAATGTTTTTGCGAAATCGAATCGGGGGCTGGCGGGGCGGCAATTGGGGTTCTGCTGATAATAATTGCACTTTTGCCGATCGAGTCCGATAATCTTGAATTGTGACACCAGTTTGCAAAAGGGCGATCGCGCCTGCATCTGGAACCCGTTCCACCTGAACCAAATAAGTGCGAGGATGAGCGAATTTCGGATCGCTGAGGCGGTGCTGCATTTGTCCGTCATCCGTTAACAGCAACAAACCTTCGCTATCGCGATCGAGCCTTCCCACCGCATAAACATCAGGAATCGGAATATAATCCTTCAGAGTTCTGCGTTTAACTTCCCCTGAATTATCAGTGAATTGAGTTAAAACATCATAGGGTTTGTAAAATAGAATGTAACGATAAGGCATGACCAATTAACGATTAAAAATGTACAAACAGTGCGAGCATAAACAATATAAATCCGTAAAAAACCACTTTCTATCTCTCTTGCCTCCCTTCTCTGCGCCCTCTGCGCCCTCTGCGGTTAAAAAAAAATCTTATTAACCAACGATTCCAACCAGCTATAAAATCTTCTGCCTTTAACAGCCTCGCAAATCTCAACTACCCAATTTTACCATGCCCGAAGCCACACACCGCGTTTGTATCGTCCTAGGAACTCGCCCGGAAGCGATCAAACTAGCCGCTGTAATTCAACTGTTCAAAAATTCACCAATCTTTGACACCCAAGTAATTTTAACCGGTCAGCACCGAGAAATGGTCGAGCAAGTAATGCAAATGTTCGACCTGAAAGCCGATCGCGATTTAGCAATTATGCAGCACCAGCAAACCCTCACAGACATTACATCCCGCAGCTTGCAGGGTTTGGAAGCTTGCTTTAAGGAATTGCAGCCAGAAATCGTATTAGTGCAGGGCGATACAACAACAGCATTTGCAGCAGCTTTAGCTGCATTTTACCAGAAAATACCCGTCGGTCACGTAGAAGCCGGATTGCGAACCGACGATTTGTTCAATCCCTATCCCGAAGAAGCTAACAGGCGGTTGATATCTCAGCTCACAAGGCTGCATTTTGCCCCAACAGCGCTGGCTGCGGAGAATTTAGGGCGATCGGGCGTTTTAGGAGAAATTCACCGTACAGGCAACACAGTAATCGACGCTTTGCTATCCGTCGCCAAACGCGAACCTGAATGCAAAATTCCCAACCTAGATTGGAGCAAACACCGCACCATTTTAGCAACAGTCCACCGCCGCGAAAATTGGGGGAAACCCTTAGCAGGAATTGCGCGAGCATTCATCCAAATCTTAGATAAATTTCCCGACACAGCCTTACTCTTACCGCTGCACAAAAATCCAACTGTTCGGGAACCTTTAAAATCTCTTTTAGGCGACCATCCAAGAATCTTTTTAACCGAACCGCTGGACTACGCCGAATTAGTAGGAGCCATGCAGAGAAGTCATTTAATCCTCACAGATTCCGGCGGCTTGCAAGAAGAAGCACCGAGTTTGGGCAAGCCTGTTTTAGTATTGCGAGAAACCACAGAAAGACCAGAAGCAATTGCTGCCGGAACCGCTAAACTTGTCGGTACAAATCCTGATACAATTACCGCAGCCGCCGCAGAATTGCTCAGTGATTCTACAGCTTACGACACAATGGCAATGGCAATCAATCCCTTTGGCGACGGTTTAGCAGCCTCCCGGATTTTAAAAATAGTTGAAGACTACTTTTCTGATTAAAAACTAATCCTAAAATTGGTTTGTAGTGAAGACTTTAGTCCGCATCCATCATAAAACTAAAGTCCTCACTACAAACCAATATGATTGTGGTCATTCTTAGCAAAACGTTCTAATTCAAAATTGAATAAAGAGCACCTTAGAACTATTACCAATCTCCACCGCCGCCGTCTCCACCAGAGTCACCCCCGCCAAAGCTACCGCCGGAGTCGCTACTGCTGTAATCGCTGCTACTGCTGTAATCGCTGCTACTACTACTACTACTACTGCTACTATTAGCAGAGGATCTAGTCAACCAAATTATCCATCCTATAAATAAAAAACTTAAGAAAAATCTCAACTGCTCACCTGTGGAGCCACTATTCTTAACAACTGGTGATTCTGCAGGTATTGGCGACGGTTTCACCCCTTGAGATTGTACGATGGGAGCTAAAGGCAGCGCGTTTTGAGATTGCACATTTGCGATCGGAGTTTGTAAAACATTTACTAATGCCTTTGTCCCCGCCAATGTACCCCCGTTAAAGTCCTGCTGTTTAAATCTGGGCGTAATTTCGGTTTTAATAATTCCCACTACTCGCGCATCGGGTAAAATACTTTGAATGCCAGAACCTGTTTTAATTTGAACGCGGCGTTCACCCGACGAAATCAACAACAAAACTCCGTTATTTGTACCTTTTTTGCCAATTCCCCAAAAGTTAAATAATTGTGTAGCAAATGCTTTTGGTGTCGCAGATGGTTTAGTATCAGGCACTGTCACAACAGCAATTTCCGAGCCGTTTTTTGCCTCCAACTCTGCAATCATCTGATTTAGCTGAGTTTCTGTGCTGTCACTGAGAATATTGGCTTTATCTGTTACCCAAGTGTGATTTTGGCGTGGATTCGGTACTTCTTGTACTGTTATAGCTGGACTCGTTAGGGGAAATACAATTGCCGAGAAGCACAGCAAACTGCTAAAAATTATTTGTTTTTTGCTAGATTGTAATTGCATCGTTTCAGTCTCCTGAATAAGTGCCAATCAAAAAAAATAAATAGATATGTCCGCCTAATTACAATTAAATAACCAGCTCGCTCTCGCGTCAATTCATATTATTCAGAAGTTAGATTCATAAAAGTCATATTTTTAGTAGGGACACGGCAGTGCCGTGTCCCTACAGAAAATCATTTAGGATTGCTATAGACGCACGGGCGGCCAGAAACCGGGTTTTTAACCAAAATAATTGCTCACAACCCTGAATTTCGGTTCAAAAACCCGGTTTCTTAGTGGGCGAGTGCGATCGCCAACTAATTTAGATATATTTAAGGAGAAGGAAGTTGTGGCACAAAATTGCTGCTGCCTTTATAACCGGATAAAAGAGCAAGTTTTTCCAAAGATTGCCTGCCGGTGTAATATTTGCCCCGAATTTCCCAAGTTGGATAAGCTTGAATCTTCGCAGCTTTGCACAAATCCGGTTGAGCATTTTTCCCCCTGGGATCGCACTCAATGTAAGTAATCGCGGTAAATGCTTCTTTGCCGAAAAGTTCTTGTTGCGTGTGACAGTGAGGACACCAGTAAGCACCGTACATTTTAGCTTCGATCGTCTGCAAATGGGTTGCTAAAGCTATTTGATCCGGCGCGGATTCGCTAAGAATCGGGGGCGCTTCTGGTTCGGTAACAGGCTGTGCGGCAGGAGGTGGAGGGAGGGTTTGTGCTAAAGTTTGAGTGGATTGGTTGCTGAAGCTTAACTGTGCAATTCCTCCGTCTGCTTTGGTACTGCCGAAAATCCCCAGAGTTAGGAAAATTGCGATCGCACAAAAGTTGAATTTGCTTACTTTCATCTTGAATTTCATCTGGGATTTGCTAGGATTTCGCGAGCTTGATTCATAGCCTCTACAGCATTGTGTACCACAAAAATGTTATTTTTGCCTAAATCTTTAAAGAAAAGTTGACTTTCCCAGCTATGATTTAACAAAATAACTTGCTTGTGAGCTTTGATGGCGAGGGCAATTTCCGAAGCGGTACCCGCGCCCGTACCGCAGGCAATTATCACATCTGAAGAAAGAATATTAATGTTATTTCTGGCGTTTCCCATATCGGTGACAATGGCAATATCTACAGCTTCGGAAATGCCGCGAGTATCCTTTCCCGGAAGGATGCCGATTGTTAAACCGTTAGCTGATTTTGCACCTTTGTTGGCGGCATCCATCACGCCGAGATTTCGGCCGCCAGTTAGCAATATCCATCCAGCTTCGGCGATGAGTTGTCCGAGTTGATAGGCGTTTTCTAAGTCGGTTGATGTGGCACTTTCGCCTGGGCCCATGATGCCGATGATAGTTTTCTTCATGGTTTATGGTTGAGTATCTGGTTGGGAAGAATGTGTGTTATTTTTTCATTAAACAGGTCAAAGAAAATAAGTATCGCTAAAAGTCCCGAAACCAAGCTGATAGAAAAAATTCGTAGCTTACCGCCGGATAAAATTATCTATCGCCTTTTTGATTGTATAACGGGCGCTCGCACTTTTGTTGTTTCTGAACAATAGGGTTTATGCTGCTTCCATTTGTAATCGACGTTCTACTTGTTCCTATTCATTTTCTAATAGCCAGAGTTTAGCTTCTTCATAACTTGAACTGGCAAACACGATTTGATGATTTTGAGCAGGATCGTAGATAGAGCTATTACCTGAATAGTCACCTTGATAGTTTGTATCGCGCGAAGGTGCAGAAATTTTGAGTGCATAATTTGTTGCACCCAAGTTATCGATGCTAAATGTACCGGAATTTGTGCCGTCGGTGGCGATGTCTTTGACGACTTTTCCTTCACTGTCAAGCAGTTGCATCCCCACCACGGAAGTGAAACCTTCGGCGGTGACACGGAAACTTCCTGTATTCAGTCGATTGAAGCGATAGGTATCGATGGGGTCTGTTTTGCCCGCAAAGTCGATCGAGAAATAGTTGTCGTTAAGATTGCCGATAGAAGTAGTAGACATGGCGCACCTCGATTAATCCGATAATTTGGGCTGACATTTATCTATCTGGAGTGCGTCGGAGTTTTTATGCGAAATTTATATTTGTGTAATATAACTTTATATAGAAGGTGCGATCGCCCGTAGGAGATCGCACTGTTAGACATCAGACTTACCCTAGACAACCGGCTGCTGATTTTTTGCATCCCAGTAGAACAAAAACAAAACTATGATGGGCAATGCAGAAAGAATACTCGCAATACACTGGTAGATTAATTCGATTCCAAAGTTATCATGTTGTCCAATTAATGATAGCGGTAAATACAAAATCCAAGACACAATCATCGAAGCAATAAACAATCCAAGATAGGTCAGAATCATCGTCCAAAATATCTTCCATCTTTTCCCTTGAGTCAAATTCGCACTCATTTTTTGAGCCTTCGAGCCTTCTACACCTTCCAGCACCACAGCGGCATCAATTAGTGCATAGCGCAATGCTAAGATGACACCTGGAACGATGAAAACAATTACACCACCTAGCACAATCAATCCAGTGACAAAACGAGTTCCGAACAGCTTGAAACACTTTCGTGCTGCGTGGGTCATGGACTCACGATAAGTTGGATGAAGTCCCCGCTTCAACTGAGCAAGTGCATGAAGTAATGCACCCACGTACAGCGTACCAAACGAGCCTTCAATGAATTGCGACATTCGCAACTCTTGAATGGTTATACGCAACTCGTCTCCGCCAGTCATCCCTGGAAAAACGTACAGGCGCAAATATATCAACAGAATTGACCCCGGCAACCATACTGTTAGCACTATCAAACTAAACAGCACAAAGTTTGATGCGAACAATGCAAGAGCTTCACGGATTTTTTGAATCATAAAGTGTAGGGTCTACATTATGAATAAATTTTTATATGACAATTTAAATTTTGAGGTGCTTTCAGACTAGCTTGCAAGGGTTATTTTGTCAAGTAAATAAACTGAATTTTTGGCGAGAGTCGTCGATCGCTTTAATCTTCACTGCTACTATTTTTTTGCTTTCACTTGAGTATTTTTGGAACCCGCTTTTTATTTCTCAGCTTCACGATTCTGAGTAAGTGTAAGTTTTGTTTCACGAGCGTTAAACTTAACTTACACTTGATATTGAGGAACTTATCAAAAAATATCTCCAACAATCATCCCCGCCAAAATCACAAAACCCACCCAAACATTTTGGCGGAAAATTTGACCGTAAACGGGATTCGGAATGTCGGTCTTTCGCAGTTGACTGTACTGCAAAACCCACAAAATCGCTGCCGCACAAATTGCGATCCAAAAACCAATATGTAAATGTAAATTAATCCCCATTGCTGCTAACAAACCGACAGTCCCAACAAAGAAAAAACCCACAGCATTAGCGGCATTATCCCCAAAAAATATGGCGCTGGAATTCACACCCAAACGCAAATCATCTTCTCTGTCGCTCATCGCGTAAACTGTGTCAAATCCCATCGTCCAAAACACGACCGCTCCCCACAGCAGCCAAGTTGCTATTTCTAATTGATTGACGGCGGCGCTCCAACTAATTAATACTGCAAATCCCCAGGCTATTGATAATACTAATTGCGGTACTGGAAAGACTCTTTTTGCTAGCGGGTAGCAGATAATTACTGGTACGGCGGCAACGCACAGCCAGAAGCTTAAAGGATTGAGATAAAAGGCGAGAATCGCAGCGCTTGCTAAGGAAATTAAGGCAACTCCTATTCCTGTTTGTACGGTGAGGGCGCGGGATGCTAGGGGGCGCGATCGCGTTCTTTCGACTTCGGGATCGATATCGCGATCCCACAAGTCGTTGATCGCGCATCCCGCCGCACTCGTGGCTAAGGTGCCCAACACGATCGCGCCTACCAACGCTACTGGTGGCTTACCCTGTGCTGCTAAAAACACGGCCCAGAGGGCTGGTATCATTAAAATCAGCCTTCCTGCTGGTTTGTCCCACCTCAAAAGCCTTATGATGGTTAGTAATTTGGATTCGGTTGGGCGATCGGACTCTTGAAGCATTTTAATTCTAGATTTTAGATTTTTAACATTAAATGTTATCAAATTTTAGGCAAAATCACCTAATATAGCGGTTCTCAAAAAAGTGATGTATGTCCCCATGCCCTGTTTGGCCGATGCCCGATGCCCTATGCCCTAATTCCCAATTTTTGCTGATTTCATAGGATGCCTAACTGGATTCGTGAAATAATCATAATATCTGTCAACCCCCATACACTCCAATGGTTAATTCAAGTGCTTCTGCGGAGTCAAATCGCATTATTGCTGCTATAGATATGGGTACTAACTCGTTTCACATGGTGGTGGCGCGGATCGAGCCGAAATTACCCGCCTTTGCGATTATTGCTAGAGAAAAAGATACGGTTCGGTTAGGCGATTCCGAAGCAAAAACAGGCTGTTTAAAGGCTGAGGTTATGGAAAGGGCGATCGCCACTCTGAGCCGTTTTCTAGACATTGCTAAAACTTTCAACGCCGAACAAATTATCGCTGTGGCTACGAGTGCGATTCGAGAAGCTCCTAACGGGCGGGATTTTCTCAAACGAGTTGCTGACGAATTAGACCTGAATGTTAGCTTAATTTCCGGTCAGGAAGAAGCGCGGAGAATTTATCTCGGCGTGCTTTCGGGTATGGAATTCAACAATCAGTCCCAGGTAATTATTGATATTGGGGGCGGTTCTACCGAGTTAATTTTAGGAGATAGCTCGGAACCTCGCTGTCTCACCAGTACCAAAATCGGTGCTGTGCGCTTAACAAAAGAATTTGTTAAAACTGACCCGATTAGCAGAGAGGAGTTTGCCTATTTGCAAGCTTATATTCGGATTTCGATCGAAAGACCGATCGACGAATTGCGAGATCAATTCAAGGCTGGCGAAACTCTGCGTTTAATTGGTACCGCTGGAACCATCGAAACTCTAGCAGCCATTAACGCTCGCGAAAAGCTGGGAACAGTTCCGAGTCCGTTGACAGGCTATCAATTAAGTCTAAAGGATTTGCGCGATTTAGTCAACCGTTTCCGCAAACTTTCTTACTCAGAAAGACTGGCAATTCCGGGAATGTCGGACAAGCGGGCAGAAATTATTCTCGCCGGCGCTTTGATTTTGCAGGAAGCCATGACACTATTAGGAATGGAATCGATCACTGTGTGCGATCGGTCTCTGAGAGAAGGTGTCATTGTTGACTGGATGCTGAGTCACGGTTTAATAGAAAACCGCTTGCGCTATCAAGGTTCAATCCGCCAGCGCAGCATTCTGCTGATGGCTGAAAAATATCAAGTCAATACAGAACAAAGCGAAAGAACCGCAGAATTTTCCCTCAAATTGTTCGACCAAACCCAAGGAATTTTACACAATTGGGGAACCGAAGAACGGGAGTTGCTGTGGGCCGCCGCGATTCTGCACAATTGCGGTTTGTACGTCAGTCATTCGGCGCACCACAAACATTCTTACTATTTAATTCGCAATGGTGAGTTATTGGGCTACACTGAAACAGAGATTGAAGTAATTGCTAATCTGGCTCGCTATCACCGGAAAAGCCCCCCGAAAAAGAAACATGAGAATTTTATAAACCTCCCCAAAAACTACCGAGAAATCGTTAGTAAACTTCATCCTTTTCTGCGGCTGGCTGTAGCTTTGGACAGGCGGCAAATAGGCGCAATTGCTAATTTCAAAAGCGAACACCGCCCCGAACTTCGAGAGTTTCACTTGCGGCTTCAACCGCTCGACTCCGAGGACGATTGCGCTTTGGAAATGTGGAGTTTAGATTACAAAAAACCGTGTTTTGAAGATGAGTACAATCTCAAATTGATAGCAACTTTGGAGGGAATATGCGGTTAAAATTCATGAGTCATTAGTTATTGGTTATTGGTTATTGGTTATTGGTTATTGGTTATTGGTTATTGGTTATTGGTTACTTGCTACGAATTTCCAATCCCTCCGCAACGCTAGAGCCCAATTCTCAATTCCCAATAACAACTAACAAATAACAGCTAACAGCTAACAGTTAACAGTCAACAGTCAACAGTCAACAGTCATTAGTCAACAGTCAACAATCAAATACAAAAATGTCAAATCCCTTGCTTTCCCTCAACTACGAACCAGCCCTCGAATCCCTCGGCGGCGACTATTTTGATGAAGTCCCCGCAGCCGATTTTCCCCAGCACATCCTCCGTTTCCGCAACGACAAATTATTGCCAGTATTGGGTTTAGATCCCGCACAAGTAACCGACCAACATTTCATCGAAGCCTTCGGTAAATTTCACTGCGTGCGTCCCTTTCTCGCACTCCGCTACCACGGCTATCAATTCAACGAATACAACCCGAATTTAGGTGACGGTAGAGGCTTTTTGTACGGTCAAGTTCGCGGTACTGACGGCAGACTTTATGATTTCGGGACTAAAGGTTCCGGTCGCACTCCCTACTCGCGGCACGCTGATGGTAGACTCACTCTCAAAGGGGGAGTTCGCGAAGTTTTAGCCGCCGAAGCTTTGCACAGATTGGGAGTTCGGACATCTCGCTGTTTTAGTTTAGTTGAAACTGGGGATGCTTTGTGGCGGGGCGACGAACCCTCTCCCACGCGATCGTCCGTAATGGTGCGTTTTAGTCACTCTCACATCCGTTTTGGCACGTTTGAAAGACTACATTATATCCGCCGCCCGGATTTAACTAAAAAACTTTTAGATTTTGTAATTGAATATTACTATCCTAAACTACATTTAGCAGCTAGCAATTCTGGTACTTCTTCCGAAGAAAAGTATGCGCTATTTTATGCAGAGTTAGTCAAACGTGTAGCCGAATTGGTTGCTCAGTGGATGGCGGCTGGTTTTTGTCACGCGGTGCTAAATACTGATAATATGTCGATTACTGGAGAAAGTTTTGATTACGGGCCGTTTGCTTTTATTCCAACTTACAAGCCGGAATTTACAGCAGCTTATTTCGATCACTACGGTCTTTATTGTTACGGAAATCAACCGTTTATTTGCAAGGGGAATTTAGAGAAGCTTCAGCAACCGCTAGCAGCGGCAATTCCTCAAGCTGATATGGATGCTGGTTTGGCAAAGTTTGGCGATCATTATAATGCAGCTTACCGCAAGTTGATGCTGAATAGATTGGGATTTGAGGATTTGCCAGAAGCGGATGGTGATGAGCTTTTGAAGTTGACAATTAAGATGCTGGCGGAGTCTCAAGTTGATTATCACGATTTCTTTTGGGAATTGCGCCGACAGTTCGATCGCACTTGGCGAGATGATGCTAGTCTAATCTTTAGCGAGGCGGAACCAGCAGATTTGTTAGCACATTGGCGGCAGTTTTATTGTCACGTTTTGCAAAGTTTGTCGGCGGACGATATGGATGAGATGGCCCAGAGGTTGCGCCAGCACAATCCCGAACAATCGCTGTTGAGGCCGACGATTGAGGCTGTTTGGGAACCCATCGCTCTTGAGGATAATTGGCAACCGTTTTATGATTTGGTTGAGCGAATTCAAAATTATTAAAGGGAATTGGGCGGATCGAAGCGGAGGGATGGGGCGTTGTTGACTGTTAAGCTGTCACGCAAATAAACATTGCATATTCAGGGCGGGCAGGATGCCTGCCCCACAAGAGTTTTACTGTTTTTTGACATACAGTTTCAATGCCGCACAATTAACAACTAACAACTGACAAATAAGGGCGGGCACGCACCATCCACCGCCCCTACCAACTAACAACTAACAACTTACAACTTACAACTTACAACTTACAACTTACAACTTACAACTTACAACTTACAACTAGCTACTTAATTTTTTCAATCTCAAATTGTGTGTCTTTGTAACCGCCAGTCAGTCCTTGATCGAGAAAGATTTTGCCCGCTTTTTCTAAGTCGCTAATTGCTCCTGCTTTGTCTCCCAACGAGCGGCGAACCATTCCTCTACCGTAGTAAGCTGCTGCATAATTCGGATTCAGCCGAATGGCTTGCACATAATCGCCGATCGCACTATTGTAATTATTTAACTGCTGGTAAACCTTCGCCCGATTGGCGTAAGCTTCCGCATCGTTGGGATTGAGGCCGATTGCGGCAGTAAAATCTGCGATCGCCCCCTGGCTATCTCCCCCTGCGTGGTGAGCCAAACCGCGATTGCTCAAAGCATTATAATTGTTCGGATTTAGTGTCACCGCTTGGGTGCAATCGGCAATTGCTTTAGGATAATCCTTCAAATTTAAATAAGCAATGCAGCGATTGTTGTAAGGAACCCCATCTTCATCGCTCAGCGAAATCGCCTGAGTGCAATCGTCAATAGCCGCTTGATACGCTCCCAAATTCAACTGCGTGCTGCAACGATTAGTGTAAGCATCTCCACTCTTGGGATCGATCACAATTACCTGAGAATAATCCGCCAAAGCTCCCTGATAATCTCCTAAGTGAAAGCGAGCTCTCCCCCGACTATAGAAAGCATCAACATTCTGAGCGTCGAGTTTAATTGCTTCAGTATAATCTCCGATCGCCCCCTGCAAATCTCCGCTCCCGGCGCGAGCCAGCCCCCGCGAATGATAAGCTTTAACCAGCTTCGGCTGCAACCGAATTGCTTCAGTAAAATCCTGAATAGCCATATTGTAATCTTGTAGTTGTAAATACGTAATTCCTCTTTCATAATATGTATCAAAATCGTTGGGTTGGATCTTCAAAACCTGAGTATAATCCTCAATCGCCCCGCGCTTGTCGTTAAAATCGTTGCGGGCTAATCCCCGGTTAAAATAAGCCTTAAAATATTTAGGATTGAGAGCGATCGCCTGAGAATAATCTGCAATTGCTTCTTGATATTTTTTTAAATCGTAATTAGCATTTCCCCGCAGATAAAAACTATCAGCATTGTTAGGATTTAATTGAATTGACTTGTTGAAAGCCTGCAAAGCCGCCTCCGCATCTTGATTGCGAGACTTTTCTACTCCCTGTTCGTAATATTCCTTAGCTTTAATCGGATTCGGGCGGCTGCAATAACTCAACAGAAATACCAGAGATATCGCCCCTAATCCAGCCAAAATCAGCCACCAAAACCGAGGGCCAAAACGTGATGCAAAACTATCAACAGACCGTAAACTATTAGGAGCCCTACTTTTCTTTTGAGCTGTATGAGGTTCTTGGCGGTGCGTCAGCTTGCTGAGAGCGGCCAAAACGTCCTCAGCCGATTGATAGCGTTTGCCAAATTGGTGACAGACCATTTTGTCAATTATATTTGCCAATCCCGGAGAACATTGAGCTCGGTTGCGCCAAACAATTTCCCCGGTATGAGAAGGACTCGGATCTTGCAATTTTGGCAAATCGGTACCGGGTAAACCCGTGATAGCTTGGATTGCCATCATCCCTACGGCATAGAGATCGCTGCTAAATTGGGGGTTGCCTTGAAATTGCTCGATCGGCATATAAGCCGGAGTCCCCGTCGCAATGGTGCGCGGAAATTCTGTATCGAAATCGATGACGTGATTCGCAACTTCTTTAACTGAACCGAAGTCAATTAAAACTAATTTGCTGTCTGGTTTGCGGCGGATTAAGTTGGAGGGATTAACGTCGCGATGAATCACTCCCTGAGAGTGTACGAAGGCGAGAAGTTGTAATATTTCTTCCAACAACGACAGCACCCGTTCTTCCCGCCAAGGTTGACCAGCAACAATTTCCCGATTTAGCGCGTGTCCAGGCACAAACTCTTCTACCAGATAGAATTGATTGCTTTCTTCAAAATAAGCGAGCAAAAATGGAATTTGATCGTGTTTTCCTAGCTTTTCTAATATTTCTGCTTCTTGTTTAAATAAGCGGTAAGCTGTTTTGAGAACTGCGGAAGTGTTGCTGGGAGGACGAAGTTGTTTTACTACACATTGAGGGTGGCCAGGTCGGCGAGTATCGACAGCTAAATAAGTTTGTCCAAAAGCTCCTGAACTGAGAATTTGCACTACTCGATAACGCCTATCTAAAAGTTGACCAACCATGTTCATACCGATATTTGATAATTGGTAATTGGGATTTGGAAATTGGGAGTTTATCGTGGGAAATTGGTAATTTGGAGTTGGTGATTGGGAATTGCTGATTGGTGATTTTGCCTTTTTCTTTTTTCCTGCCTCATTCTTCATTGTTCGTTGTTCCTGATAACTAATGACTGATGACTGTTAGCTGTTAGCTGTTAGCTGTTAGCTGTTATTGGGAATTGAGAATTGGAAATGGGAAATTCGTAGCAAGTAACCAATAACCAATAACTAATAACCAATTCCCAACAACTAACAACTAATGACTAATGACTACTGACTCATGACTACTGACTAATAGTTTATTTAGGGTCGTTTATTTGTGCTTGTGCGTTTTGGAAACCATCGGCTCTTCCTTGTTCTAGAAACAGTGTTGCAGCTTTCTGAAAATCTTCGATCGCCCCAGCCCGATCTTTGAGTTGGCGGCGCACGAGGCCCCGGCTGTAAAAAGCAGTAGCATTGTTGGGGTTGAGCCGCAGCGACTGAGCGAAATCCTCAACCGCTAAAGGGTAATTTTTTTGTTCTGAGTACAGGCTACCGCGATTGCTGTAAGCTACGGCATCACTGGGATTGAGCCCAATTGCTCTGGTAAAATCTTCTACAGCCCCGAGTTTGTCTCCCGAAGCCGATCGAGCTAATCCTCGATTGCTGTATGCTTTGGGATTGTTGCTGTTAAGTCCGATCGCCAAACTGCAATCTTCAGCAGCCTTTTGAAATTGTTTTAAATTTAGATAAGCAATGCAGCGGTTGTTGTAAGCTGCTTCATCTTTGGGATCGAGATTAATTGCGCGGGTGCAATCTTCAATCGCTTTGTCGTAGGTTGCCAAATTTAAGTAAGCGCTGCACCGATTGGTATAAGCATCAGCTTGTTCTGGTTCCAATTCGATCGCCTTACTATAATCTTCCATCGCTCCTTGATAATCTGCCAGATTAAAGCGCGATCGACCGCGACTGTAGTAAACGCTAGCTTGTTTGGGGCTAATTTGAATCGCTTGGGTAAAGTCTGCCATTGCTCCAGTTTTGTCCCCAGAGGCCGATCGAGCTAAACCCCGATTGCTGTAAGCTACAGCATCGTTGGGAGTGAGCCGAATTGCTTGAGTGTAGTCTTCAATGGCCGTGCGGTAGTCTGCCAAATCGTAGTAGACTAAACCCCGCTGAGAGTATGCCTCACCGTCGCTCGGACTCAGCCGCAATACTTGGGTAAAATCCTCCACGGCTCCCCGCTTGTCGCCTGTGTCGAGGCGCGCCAAACCTCGATTATAGATGGCTTTGGTGTGGCTCGGATTAACTTTAATTGCTTGCGTATAATCTGCCTTTGCTTGCTCTGTCGCACCCATGTCGTAGCGAGCATTAGCCCGCTTGTAGAAAGTTTCGGCATCGCCAGCATTCAGGGCGATGGCTTGAGTATAATCGGCGATCGCGCCTGTTTTGTCACCTTGTTGTGCCTTAGCCACGCCACGGGCGAACAATTCTTTCGCCCTCGCCGGACTTTTAATATGTCCGAAGTACATGATGACTGCTGTCAAGATCGAAGCGGAGACTATTGCAGCCAACAGCAGCAGTTTAGTAGGGCGCTTGATGGGCGGTTTATTCCTAGGCTTGGTGATGATGGTGGCTGGCGACGGAGGGGCATCCCATTTTACGGCGATTTGTTTGATGTCTGCCAAAACTTCGGCTGCTTCGTGATAGCGTTCTTCTTTGTCGGAGCGCACCATTCGATCGATAATACGTGTTAGAGTCGCCGAACAAGTTGCCCGATTGTGCCACGGAATCTCGCCTTTTTTGTTATTTCTCAGGGCGCTGAGTTCCTTGGGTGAGAGTCCCGTTACCGCAAGCTGGGCGATCGTACCTAGAGCGTAGATGTCGCTATTGTAGTGGGGGTTGCCTTGCGATTGCTCGATCGGCACGTACAAACCCTGCACCGCCAACTCCTGTTTTTTTCCCAAAGGCGATTTAACAGACTTCGGCGGAGTTTGCGCCCACAAATCACAATTAACAAGTTCCGGGTTAATTTCTTTGTCTAAGCTAAAGTCAACCAACACAAATTTTCCGTCTGACTCGCGCCGGATAACTCTGTCTGGTTGAATTCTGCGGTGAATAAAGCCCTTGGAATGGATGAACGCCAAAATTTCTAATATGGATGATAGCAAAGTAATTACTTCATCTTCTTGCCAAGCTTCACCCACAATCAATTCTTGACTCAAAGGTGAACCCACAATAAATTCTTCAATTAAGTATAAACTTTGATTTTCCTCAAAATACGCCAATAATTCAGGAATTTTGTCGTGTTTACCCAATTCCTCAATTATTTCTGCGTTTCTTTGAAATATAACTTTGACTAATTCTGGAGTTTGCGAACTTGTGCCGGGAAGCCGCATTTCTCTAACCGTGCATTGCGGATACCCTGGACGGTGAGTATCTGCTGCTAAATAAGTTTTTCCCACCTCACTTGAGTCTGTGACTTTAATGATGCGGTAACGTCTGTCTAGAAGTTGACCAATCATACTCTGCCCTCTACCCTGTCAATGTTCCATTATCGCATGAAATCAGGATAGCCCAAAGATTTGGCTGAGTAATTTAAGTTCGATCGCCCCGTGACTGGGATCGACGGGCAGTCTTCTTCTGCAAGCTTCGCTAACGAATTGGCGATCGAAGTCCCGGCGGCCGCGCTCTTCTTAATATCTTGGCAAAAAATCGCATAAATTGTCGATAGGTTAATCAGATATGTATAATTTAACAACCAGTCGTAGATTGATTTACATAAATTTACAACGGCTTGAATCCTTAATTCAAGTTCTCCTGTCTCTCGAAGCCCGCGATCAATTACCAAGCGCCAGAAAAATCTTAAAAAATATTTTCTACTCTTTGACTCAGCAACTGGTGCAGCTTCTCCTAAAAGGCGGTAGTTTTAATTTATTGAATTATAGCGGTTCTCACAAAAGTGAGGATAGCCCTATGCCCTATGCCCGGTTTGGCCTATCCTGGATATTACCTAATCTTTCTGAGAAAGGCTATATACACCAGATATTTATATCCCAATAGGCGATTGTTAAGACTGTGTATTCCCAGATATCCCCCTCGCATCCCCCCTAACAAAGACAGCAGCCGTTGACGCAAGAGCAACTTTTTTTCCTCCTTTTTTAAGAAAATTAGGGCGGCTATTCCACCGGGATTATCAACCAGTTTTGAACAGTATTGATTTATAATGTCGAAGATTGATCGGCAATTGCCCGATCGTCACAAACTCGACATTGAGAAAATTTTTAATGTGAACAATATAAATGTCTGAATCACTAACAAAAGGAGGAACGATCGCAGCGATCGCCACCGCCATAGTTCCCCAACAAGGCAGCGTCGCCATTGTGCGACTTTCCGGTGCTGCAGCCTTAAAAATTGCCGAAACTCTGTTTCGCGCCCCAGGACAGCAAATTTGGGAGTCTCACCGCATTCTTTACGGCCACATCCGCCACCCAAAAACTCAAGAATTAGTCGATGAAGCTTTGCTGTTAATTATGAAAGCGCCACGTTCTTTCACCCGCGAAGATGTGGTGGAATTTCACTGTCACGGCGGGATTATAGCCGTCCAGCAAGTCTTGCAGTTGTGTTTGGAAAGCGGGGCGAGATTGGCGCAGCCGGGAGAGTTTTCGCTGCGGGCTTTTTTGAACGGGAGGCTCGATTTAACTCAGGCTGAAAGTATTTCAGATTTGGTGGGAGCAAAATCTCCCGCTGCTGCACAAAGTGCTTTAGCTGGTTTGCAGGGAAAATTAGCCAAGCCAATTCGCCAATTAAGAACAACTTGTTTGGATTTGCTGGCAGAAATTGAGGCGAGAATTGATTTTGAGGAAGATTTGCCGCCTTTAGATGAAGCTAAAACTTATTTGGAAATAAAGCTGGTTTTGGCGGAATTGTCAACAATTTTGACGACGGCGGATCGCGGTGAATTGTTGAGAACAGGTTTGAAAGTGGCGATTGTGGGGCGGCCGAATGTGGGAAAGTCGAGTTTGTTGAATGCTTGGAGTAAGTGCGATCGGGCGATCGTCACAGATTTGCCGGGTACGACGCGGGATGTGGTAGAATCGCAGCTAGTTGTGGGCGGCATTCCGGTGCAGGTGCTCGATACTGCCGGCATTCGGGAAACTGAAGACAAGGTAGAAAAAATTGGCGTAGAGCGATCGCGCGCAGCAGCAAAACAAGCCGATTTAGTATTATTGACAATTGACGCAGAATCTGGTTGGACAGAGGGCGATTCCGAAATTTACGAACAAGTAAAGCACCGCCAGCTAATTATAATCATCAACAAAATCGACCTAGTAAAAACCATCCCCGAACTACCTTTTTCCTCGGAAATTCACCCTACAGTCACCGCATCTGCCGCCCTAGATCGAGGCATAGAAGACTTAGAAACAGCCATCTTAGATGCCGTCAGCCACGGAAATTTGCAAGCAGCAAACTCCGATTTAGCAATCAATCAGCGGCAAGCAGCAGCCTTAACCAAAGCCAAAATTTCTCTGGAACAGTGCACGGATACTATTAGCAACAAATTGCCTTTAGATTTTTGGACAATAGATTTGCGCGGTGCAATTCAAGCCTTGGGGGAAGTTACGGGCGAAGAAGTGACAGAATCAGTGCTAGACAGAATATTTAGCAAGTTTTGCATTGGGAAATAGCAATGGTAAAAGAGTAAATTGAATAGGTAAGCTGTCTCGCATTTAAGTTGTATTTTTAGGGCGCACCCGACACCCCACAATAATTTAACTCTTTGTGGAAAGGGTGCAAGATGTTAATTTCATCAAACTTGACTCTAAAATTTAGATGCGCCTGGACTCAGTAAAGCCATACTACTGACCAATAACAACTAACAACTGACAACTGACTAAAATTCACGATCGCGGTCTTCCCAGAGTAGTAATATAAAGCACGGCCTCGCTTGTAGGAATACCGAGAACGTCATTCACGCGATCGTCAAAAAAGCCCGCGATACCGCTAACACCCAAACGCAGTTGAACCGCTGCTAAATTCAACCGCTGGCCCAAATGACCCGCATCCATGTGCAAATAGCGGTAAACCCGATCGCCATATTTTGCTACAGCCCTGTTCAAATCCGCCGTGTGAAACAATAGCGCCCCCGCATCTCGGCCCAAATCTTGCCCCAAACACAAAAAATGCAACTCCCTGCGGAAATTTTTAAACCGAATTTGCCGCAATTCTTGAGCTTTCGGAGCATAATAATAACAGCCTTCCTCCAACCCGTGCACTCCCGAAACAGCAATAAAAGTCTCGATCAAACTCAGATCGAAATAATCGGGATAACCGTCTAATCCTTGGTCGATATAGTGCTGCGGCTGGTAAGTAAAATCGAGCAAAGCTAACAGTTCGCCCAAGCTCAAAGAAGCACCAGTATAAGCGCGGGTAGAACGCCTTTTGAGGATAGTTGTTTCTAAAGTTTCCAGATTCACTCCCCAAGGAATCGAAGGAGTTACCGTAGAAACTTTAGTACAAAATGGAAAGTTGTATTTATCCTCTAAATCACCTTCATTTTCATCAAATTTCCAGCCATCCGTTCCGGTGGGGTCTGAGTCTAACTGTGTCGCTTTGTGGAGGTATCCCAACAGTTGACCTTCGGAAATTTTAGGATAATCTGTTGTGGTGTTTCCGGGCAAAGCTGTTTTGAATTTGGGCAAATTTTGGTCGATATCTAGCAAGTCGGCTAACGCAACTACACAAATCGCTCCTTCTTGCTCCGAGTCGATGTACAGTAATTCATTGATAGCTGCATCGGCGAATCCTCCAATCAAGTGAGGTCGGTAATCGTTGATGGCGCAAGCTAACTCGATATTGCTCAATAAATGACCGGTGTCGAGGAAAATTCTGCGGTAAGCCCGGTCTTCGTAACGCCAAGAAGAACGGAAGAAAATAGTAGTAATCGCGATCGCCAGTTGGGTATTTTCGAGCGCCGGCGATCCGAAACAAGCAGCTTGCAACCCCGACCAAACTTCACTGTTCCAAAAATGAACGAGTGAATGAGTTCTGCACTGATAGTTGTAGAGTCCGGCGGGCAAATGTGGCGTGCCGCGGGAGATTAAATAAACCTCTGCAGGGTACAGCCCGCCCGCCGACGGTGCGGATCGCAAATACAGATAGCTCTCATCTAGCGTCTGCACCTTCGCAGTCAACCCGTAGCTGCACAGCAACAAGCTCGACAAGCGGTGCCACCAACCGGCATCAGCCGCGGCATCGCGATCGTCCGAGGGGTCTTTTATATAAGGCTTTAGGTCAAAATACGCACCAATTTTATATTCTTTGAACGGCACCGGTTGCTCTGTCCAATCTAGCTGTCTGCTTTTGGCAGCAAGGGTTTCAGGGTCATATTTCGTCCGCTCGTGGTAGTGCTCAGCCATAGAAAGAGGAAGTTCTGGCATATTTCAGTAGAGAATGGGCTTTGGTTTGTCGATCGATCTTGAGATTACTGACTGGTTACTGACCGAGCCAGCCAGAAATTTACAAATATAAAAAAAATCTTAGAAAAAATGCGCTCGTTGTTACACAAGCTTAACATAAGAGAATGCTTAGGTATAAATACGCAAACAGTAATAGCCCTTTATTATCGTTATGGACTGGCTACAATAGCTGTCCTCATAAAGAGATGAATATGCAAAAGCTAAGCGCTGAGCAATTGTTAGCTCAGTATTCTGAAGGCAAGCGAAATTTTGACGCAGTTGACCTAAGTGAACATAATCTATTCCAAGCAGATTTAGCAGAAATCAACCTTTCTGGTAGCGTTTTGAGGCGAACTTATTTGCCCTACGGAAATCTGACTCAAGCCAATCTTTGTCAAACACAGTTGCAGGATGCTGAATTGGGCGACATTCAGCTTTATCAAGCAAACTTGTCAGAAGCTAATTTGTCAGGAGCAAATTTATCAAGAGCTAATTTACGCCACGCTAATTTGCAAGGTGCTAATTTGCAGAAAGCTAATTTACAAGGTGCGGATTTGTACAATGCCGATTTGAGCAATGCCGATTTGAGATATGCTGATTTGAGCAGGACTAATTTGGAGAAAACCAAGTTAACTAAAGCTCAATTGGCTGGGTGCAACTTATTTCGATCGCGTTTGGCAGATTTGTCGGAAGCTGAGTGCGATCGCACTACAATCAGCCCCGAAGGATATTGATGACTCGCAGCGCTGCGGGCGATCGGCTTCATTAATCATGAAGCGTAGCTATCCCGAGCGGGAATCGCCCTTTTTAAAATTTATTAACATTTCTCGACACGGCGGAAAATGTGAGTTACAGTCGTAGAGAACTTATCGCTTTGCAACATTGACAATAACTAACACATTTTTTCAGTGGAAAATAAGATATAATTTATGAATTTTCCCGACAAAACAGCCAGAGAACTTCGGCACAAAAAACAAGATTTGCGGAGGCGCGAACAAGAAATTTGGCTCCGCGAACTAGAAGCCGAAATCGACCGCTCAGTGCCAGAACATCTAACGCGCAAGTACGAAGAATCCGACAGCCAAGTTAACGGCAAACTCAAACAGTGGCGCAGAAAAATCCTAGCCGTAGCTCAATTTACAGGCATTGTCATTGCTGTTGTCGTTGCAGTTCGCATCGCATCTTGGCTGGCAACTACGCTGATAGTTGGATTCATTGCTTTGAGCGCTTACAAAATGTTTATTGAAGAAGATATAAATTGAAAATTTACAGCCATAAAATATCAGGAAATACCCATGAACCTTAAAGTAGAAACCAGCAGTTTTCTCAACGATTTAGAGCGAGTAGCCGCCGTCCGCCGCGAAATTGCCGATCGCCTCAGCAACATCGCCACAGCCATCAACGAATCAGAATTAGCAGGAGCCGCAGCATCGGGAAAACTCGGTTTAGAAACAGAAAACGCCGACATCACTCTCGCCAGCAAAAACTTGCGCCAAGGAGTCTTTCGGCTGCTAGTTTTAGGCGACATGAAACGCGGCAAAAGCACTTTTCTCAATGCCTTGATCGGCGAAAACTTACTGCCCAGCGACGTAAATCCCTGTACGGCTTTGCTGACGATTTTGCGCTACGGTTCAGAAAAAAAAGTCACCGTTTATTTCAATGACGGCAAAAGTCCCAAACAGCTCGATTTTAAAAGTTTCAAACAGAACTACACAATTGACCCAGCAGAGGCAAAACGCCTAGAAGAAGAAAAAAAACCAGCGTTTCCCGATATCGACTGCGCCGTAGTAGAATATCCCTTACCTTTGTTAGAAAAAGGCATAGAAATAGTAGACAGTCCCGGCCTGAACGATACAGAGTCCCGCAACGAATTATCTCTCGGTTACATCAACAACTGCCACGCTATTTTGTTTGTACTCAGGGCAACTCAGCCTTGCACAATGGGTGAGAGACGCTATCTAGAAAATTACATCAAAAATCGCGGCTTGAGCATTTTCTTTCTGATCAATGCTTGGGATCAGGTGCGGGAAAGTTTGATTGACCCGGATGATCCTGAAGAAATGGCAGAAGCAGAAGGGAAATTGCAACGGGTTTTTAAAGCTAATTTGGCTGAATATTGTTTAACAGAAGGACACGATATTTACGAGGAGCGAGTGTTTCCAATTACCTCAATTAAGGCGCTCAGGTTGCGGATTAAAAACCCGGATGCGGATTTAGCAGGAACTGGTTTTCCCGAGTTTATGGCGGCACTGAATACGTTTTTGACGCAGGAAAGGGCGATTTCTGAACTGCGTCCGGCGAGGACTTTGGCGCGTCAAATTTCTGCTCGCGTCCGCGAAGCTGTTGGGCGGCGATTACCATTGCTCGATCGCGATGTCAATGAGTTGAAGGAAAAGATTAATTCAGTTGAGCCGGAGTTTAAAAAACTGACTCAGATTCGCGAAGAATTTCAACAAGAAATTATCGGAGTTAGAGATAGTAAATCGCGGGCGATCGCCGATTATTTCCGCATCTACGTTCTCAACTTAGAAAATACCTTTGAAACAGACTTTTTGCGGTATCAACCCGAGCTGAAATTTCTGGATTTCTTCAGCCAAGACAAGCGAGAAGCCTTTGAAGCATCGCTCAGACGAGCATTCGAGCAGTACATCAACGACAAACTAGCAGCTTGGACTCTCACGGCTGAACAAGAGATGAATTCAGCATTTTCGCAGCTATCGCAAAGTGCGGCAAATTACGGAGCATCTTACACGAAAGTGACTGAAAAAATCACCGAAAAACTGACCGGGCAAAAGATACCTGCAGCAGTCAGCAACTCAAACGAAGATAACTCGCCAGCTTGGGCAAAATGGGCGATGGGATTGTTTTCGTTAACGACAGGAAACCTGGCGGGCGTAGCAATGGCAGGAGCGGGTTTTGACTGGAAAAATATCCTGCTCAACTTAATTACTGTGTTGGGAGTCAGTACGATTTTTGCTGGTTTTACCGGGATTGTTTTGGGGCCGCTGTACTTGGCTTTGTTGGGGATGGGTGTTGGGGTTTTGCAGGCAGACGGAGCTCACAAACAGTTGGTGAAAGCAGCGAAAAAAGAGTTGGTGAAATATCTGCCGCAGGTTGCTCAGGAGCAGTGGCAGCCGATTCACGATGCTGTGAAAGAGTGTTTTGATGTTTACGGACGGGAAGTGGGCGATCGCATGAATGCTGATATTAATTCTCGGAAATCTGAGTTAGATAATTTGCTGGAACAAAAGGAATCTCGCGAGATTAATTGTCAGGCTGAATCTGAGCGTTTGAAAAAATTGGATGCTGATGTTTCTGCCGAGTCGCAGAGTATTGAATCGCTATATCAAGGTTTCCTAGCCTCCGCTAAATGAAAGAAAAAAACAATATGCAACAACCCGAAACTTATCAAGATTTAACTAACAATCTCAAATCAGCACTCGGTATTCTGGAACTCGACAAAAACTCCCAACTTTACCGAGATACCACCTCAATCTGCGACTATCTCGCCAAACCAACTTTTCAAATTGCTGTCTTTGGCCCGTTTAATTACGGCAAGTCAACTTTGCTGAATGCAATGCTTGGAAATCGTGCTTTGCCGATCGACCTCGTGCCCACTACAGGTGCTGCCATTTATGTCAACTACGGCGAGGAATTGCACGCAAAAATTACCCTGAAAGATGGCACGGAAGTTAGCGAACCGGGGACTGATGTGTTGAAACGCTACGCCATCCTTGACGACGCGAGACAAATGCGGGATGATGTGGCGGCAGTGAATGTTTACTGCCCCCATCCCTTCCTGAAAACGGGTGTGGAATTGCTGGATTTGCCGGGAACCAACGATCGCGAAGAACAGGATAATTTGGTTCGCGATAAATTGCTAACGGCTGATTTAGTTGTGCAGGTTTTAGATGCTCGCAAATTGATGACTTTAGGCGAACGAGAGAACTTAAGAGATTGGTTGAGCGATCGCCAAATCAACACTGTCGTCTTCGTTGCCAATTTTCTCAATCTACTCGAACCAGACGAGCAAAAACAAGTATACAATCGGTTGTTGTTTGTTGCCGAAAGTTTTCGCTCCAACTTGCCGAACAATATCAGCAATATCTACCGCGTCGATGCTTTGCCGGCTTTGAGGGCGAGGCTGAAAGGAGATGTGGCGGCCGCCCAAACTACAGGAATTGCCACGTTTGAATCGGCTTTGCAAAGTATTGTGGCAGCTCAACAGGAACAACTAGCAGTTAAGTTACCCAGAATTGAAGCCATAGCTACTAAGATTTGTCAATCTCTGCGAGCTAAGTCTGAAACTGTCACCGCCGAAATAGCCGCAGCTCAACAAAAGCACAAAAACAAAATTGAAATTAAACAAAAAGCCGAAAAACTGATATCAAAAGGCTTTCACGCCAGCGTTTCTGATTTCGAGATGTGGCTTTATCAGCCGACATTTTTGCAGCGATATCAATCGGAAATGGCGCTGTCGCTTCAGGAAGGGAGTTTTGATGCGTGGAATCTAAAATTTCAGCGAGAGGTCTTGAAGCAGCAGCAAACCATCGCAGAATGGGTAAATAAAGCTTGCGAATTCTTTGAGAAAGAACAGCCGATCGCACTTTTGATTTCCTTTCCCCCAGCCCCGCAAATCGTTTTACCGCAACCGCCGCCACCTCCACCTCAAAAGTCGAACGAGGGCGAAGTGGCTCCAGTGGCGATCGCAACGGGCTTAGGTTGGCTGTTGGGCGGGCCTGTGGGAGCCGCCGTAGTCGGCGGTGCTAGCTATATTTTGAATAAAAGAACTGGCTATGAAAAGCCGCCTGAGTCGTCAGAAGCTTATCTAAATCAAGTAAAGGAAATTTGCAGCGAGGCGGCTAAAAACTATCTCGCCCGCTTCAGCACCGATACTTTTTCCATGCTACAACACTACAAGGAAATCGCCGGAAAAGTTATCTGTTTTCAAGACAGCAAAGAACCGCTACAGACAAATATTCAGCAATACCAGATACAGTTAATCAATAATTTGTTAGAAAATATCGAATCCTGCCTTCAAATGACCAAATCTGTAATTAACGGCAAATGATCCGAACCGACGTTGCGGCCAGTACGAATCTTTAAAACACCAATTTCTTTGCTGACTAGAAAGTGATCGATCGGAATATAAGCCAGCGGCATAAAAGTCGGCCAAGTCGGTAAAATCCCAAAGCCCGATCGCGCATTTCGCAGGTTTCCGGTTTTTACCATATTTTTGTAAAATGGCGACCACATTGTGGTATTGAAATCCCCAACCACAATTAGCGGATTTTTGACTTGGGCTGCATACTCACCGATGGCTGCTAGCTGTTGGTTGCGATCGATAAAACTGTGGTGTTTGATCGGCACAGTCGGATGAGCAAGAATCAGAGAAATGATTTTACCTTGAAATTGAACATCCGCCAACAAGCTCTTTCTTTGCTTGGAAAAGGCTTTAACAGAGGGATTGTTTAAAGGCAGCTTGCTGTAGATGGCACTGCCAAATCTCTCAGATTCTTGTTGGTTGGAAGAGTAAGGAAAAATCTCGCTTAAAACTGCTAACTCTTTTGCCCAAACTGTGCTGACTTCGACAAAAACCGCGATATCAGGTTGTTCTGCTTTAACCAGCGATATCACCTCAGAATAGCGTCGGTTACTCGTTAAAACATTTGAATGCAAAATCCGCAAGTTGTGTGCGGGCGTTGCTCCTGCAAATGCTGGCGCTGGAAGGTACCAAGGAACAATTTCCGCCAAATTAACGATCGTGCAAAATGCGCTCACCAACAACCATCTTTTTTGGGAGCGCACCAGAGCGAAAAATATCAAAGTAGAGAAACCAACCAGCAGATATTGTACTTTAAAATGAGAACTCAATTCAAAAAAAATGTTAGTTATTCTCAAATAACCGACTATTGAAAATAGGGCATTTACACTTGCTGCGATAATAAACCATTTTAAAATTACGTGCTTCAAGCTAATAGTTTGGTTGTTGCTGCTGTACATCACCGCCCATTTGAGCTTGATTTTAAGGTCGTTAGTAATCGGCAATTTATCAATTTCTGTTACCAGTTGTTCTGGCGGGTGCAACTCTCGCCGCTTTTGATAAAATCTCACCACCAAGCCATCTACCACAAAATAACTCACAGAATTGGCAACAAATCCTGCAAATACCAACACACCTAAACCGATCAGCATACCAAAGGAACCGCCGACTTTGACCAAACCCGACCAAACGGCTGCATCACCTGTTTTTCCTGTAGCTAATATGGCGATAAAGAGCATTAAAGTCGGCAATCCGATAGTGATTGTGTTTCTGATTAATCTGTCCATTATACAATTTTATATTTTAGATTTTAGAGGGGAATGAATGATGCAATTTCTATAGTCAGCACTACGGACTGGTTGACTTAATAACGGCTTGAAAAAATAAATAGACTCCTTAATTCTCATATATTTCTAATGGTAAGTTGTCGGGGTCTCGGAAAAATGTAAACCTTTTTTCGGTAATTTCGTCAAGGCGAATTTCTTCTACTTCTACTTGTTGGGATTTTAAGTAAGCAACTGATGCTTCTATGTCCTCAACTGCAAAAGCTAAATGTCTCAAGCCACAGGCTTCAGGATTGTTAATTCTTTCAGGAGGATGGGAAAATGAGAAAAGCTCGATGGTGTCGCCATTTCCGACTCGCAAATCTAGTTTGTAAGAATTTCTCTCGGTTCGGAAAGTTTCTTTGATAATGGAACATCCCAATACTTCTACATAAAATTTCTTCGACGCTTCGTAATCCGAGCAAATAATCGCCACATGATGTATTGCCTTTATTTTCATCTGAAAAAAGTTAGTTAGTTGGGTTTTTCTGAGATGTTGCACCATTCGTGTGGAAGCTTTTATGAACAGGCTCTCCGGCCTGTTCCACAAAGAGTAAATTTTCTTGTGGAACAGGCCGGAGAGCCTGTTAAGCGAGAATAGTGCAAGATGTGAGGTTTTTTCAAATGCACAGCACGCTATTAACCAATTATATTTGACGATCGCAGACTCGGCGACAAACCCTGCGACATTCAGGGCGATCGACCTTTATTTTCCCCCGTCCAAATCTTAATTGAAAAATTTCTGCAAAAAAAAGCACCCTACTTGATAAGATGAGAGTTTTGCAGTCAATCACCCAATTTGCATCTCAGGAGACAAGCATTATGGCCCGTATGTATTACGACACCGACGCTAACCTAGACCTGTTAGCCAACAAAACAATTGCTATCATTGGCTACGGTTCCCAAGGACACGCCCACGCCCTCAACCTCAAAGACAGCGGTATGAATGTCGTTGTCGGTTTGTATCCCGGTAGCAAATCTGCAGCCAAAGCAACCGAGGCGGGTTTAACTGTTCACCCGGTAGACAAAGCCGCCGCCGCCGCTGACTTCATCATGATTTTATTACCCGATGAAGTTCAAAAAACTATTTACAAAGAACAAATCGAACCGAATCTTTCCGAAGGAAATGTTTTAGCATTTGCTCACGGTTTTAACATTCACTTCGGCCAAGTTGTGCCCCCAGCCAACGTAGACGTAGTAATGGTAGCCCCCAAGGGCCCCGGACATTTGGTGCGCCGGACTTACGAACAAGGGGAAGGTGTTCCGAGTTTGTTTGCAGTATATCAAGATGCTTCAGGTCAAGCGCGCGATCGCGCAATGGCCTATGCTAAAGGTATCGGCGGCACCAGAGCCGGCATCCTAGAAACCACTTTCCGCGAAGAAACAGAAACCGATCTTTTTGGCGAACAAGTAGTTTTGTGCGGCGGTTTGAGCGCCTTAATTAAAGCTGGATTTGAAACCTTAGTTGACGCTGGATATCAACCAGAATTAGCTTATTTTGAATGTTTGCACGAAGTTAAACTTATCGTTGACTTAGTAGTAGAAGGAGGCCTAGCCAAAATGCGCGACAGCATCTCCAATACCGCAGAATACGGCGATTTAACTCGCGGCCCCCGCATTGTCACCGATGACACCCGCGCCGAAATGCGGAAAATTCTCAGCGAAATTCAATCCGGCCAATTTGCTCGCGAATTCGTTCTCGAAAACCAAGCCGGCAAACCTGGTTTTACTTCCATGCGCCGTCAAGAAGCAGAGCATCCCATTGAAGAAGTTGGCAAAGATTTGCGAGCTATGTTTAGCTGGTTGAAAAAGCAAGCCTAATCGATTGTAAATTTTAGATTCTTCGGCTTTGCTCCGAACAAGTTTGAGATTTTAGATTGTTCGTTCAATCTAAAATCTGAACTGCTAACTAACCGTAGGATGCGGAGTAAAATTGCTCGTTGCTCGTTACCAGGCTCTGCCTGGTAATGCAGGTGCGGAGACTCTGCCTCTCTCTACCTTGTCGTTTTTGGAGAGAGAGGAGTGACAGATGTTTAAGTTATTGATTTTTAGTTTTTTACAAAAAAGTGGCTAGATATTGTTAAAGAAACCTGGTTTGTCGCTGGTAGCTCCAAACTATCTACTGGGAGTAGGACTTTTTTGCAATTTCTCAATCTGCTGTTCCCTTTGCTCGTTGAAATCTCTCGGTCTCAGCCAATTGGGCCACAACCCGACGAAGAAATTTCTACTGGCGACGCTGGTATCTCTTATCGGTTTGGGCAGAAAAGTTAAACTGTCACCGTAAAGGGTAAACAGGACTATAAACAAAAGCAACAGCGGAATAACATTTTTTTTAGGCATGGCAGTTTGGGAGTGGAGTTTGTGAAAGCGCTTTGTTATATTTTGCCCTGGTACGGACAAAATATATCAGCAACGGCTCAAGAAAAATAGACCTCAGCAGTTTCGGAGACGGCAATACCGTTTCCCCTACCCCAAAATAATCAATTTTCGTCGGTTAAAGATGTAACGATTCCGGGATTAATTGTAGGGAAATAGCGCGTGCAGTTTCCTGATGGTTCGACACTTCGGCGAGGTTTAGGTGCAACGTTTAACAGTTAACATCATTCCGAACCAACCGAAAACGATCTAACAAGTTATTAGCAAAAATCGAAGTGGTGGGAAATAGTTTGTGGGTGCATTTTTGTTAATTAGCTGACAAAAAAACATAAAACTAATCAAGTGACACGCGAGAGTGTGGAAGAGTAATCCCATATCTTAAATTGTTTTCATACACAGGGCATACCTCAATAAATATTAAAATATAGTGAGCATACATGGTGGAATTTTAGTGAATGATAGAAATCTACGTTAAATAATTGGTGACTGATAATTCAACCCTATATCTTTTACAATCCCCTCAAGCCTTGGCTTTTGATTTTTGATATTCCTAGCTTAAAAGCCGGATTTCTAGAACTATTAAATATGATGAATAAATGTTGTGGATATACAACATTAGACTCTGGATCGAGTTGGTATGCCGTTGTTTTATTTTATCCAGAGTGATGAAAGAGCGCTAGTTTCGGAGCGCGACGACTTTTCCTAGTTTCCGGCATCTGAGCGTAAATCCATCCCTCCTGTGTTTCAAAAATCCGTCTTTGTGCTGAAGCTACGGCCCTTTGGCGATCTAGAATATGTAAGTTAGTGCTTACATTAATTAAGATGAGTAGAACGAATCGAAGTGCAGCGGAAACGCGCGATCGCCTGTTGAAAGCGGCGATTGAAGTTTTCTCTACAGAAGGCTACGTTGGAGCGACAACTCGTGAAATTGCTCGTGTTGCAGATGTGAGTGAAGTCACTTTATTTCGCCGCTTTCAGAGCAAAGAGCAAGTGTTGAGTGCGGTTGCCCACCACATTACAGCATTGCGGACTGAGGCGTTGACGCATCAAGACGAATGGACTTATGACCTACGCCGCGATCTCCTGCATTATGCAAAGCTCCACGACGATATGTTGGAGGAGTACGAAGCTCTATTTCGGATGTTTATTGGTGAAGCTCACCGGCATCCGACAGAAGCACTGGAGGTGCTTCAGCAATCATTTTTACCGCTGCGTGAAAAACTAATTTCCTATCTACAAACCTGTGTTCAACGCGGCAGTGTTTGTCCGAATGTTGACCTGTCACTGGCAGTGGATCAATTGACTGGAATGCTGCTGTCTGGTATGATTCGCCGCCATGTTTTTCAAGTAAACCGGGGCTACAGCCGTAAGCAATACATCGAAGGGTGCGTGGATTTATTTGTGCGGGGAGTCAGCACAGCAGCGTCTTCTGTAAGTCGTACTCCGTCTCCAGAATGAAGACTCCTGACAATTTTCCTATGAATTTGGCATTTTCCGATTGAAGCACCCTAACCCGTTGCGGTGGTGGGAAGCACCAGCCTCGCGTGCGATCGCAGAAGTAGAGACGAAAGATGGAACGCCCTCAAATACAGAGTCAATCAACTGAACCAGATTCTATGGATATTCGGGCTTTTACCGATTTGGAAGAGTCTGAGCCTCAAGACCAACAATACGCTCAACAAAATGCTCAACAAAAGCGAGCAAAACCATTAAAAAAATTGAAACAATCTACCTATGATGCAGCCGGGTACGTGCAGGGACCGCTCAAGTGGGCGATCGCCCTGACGGCTTCTCTGGGAGCCATTCTAGAAGTCATTGATACCAGCATTGTGAACGTTGCTTTAACAGATATGCAGGCGACATTAGGCGCAACCGTGACCGAAATTGCTTGGGTCGTAACGGGTTACGCGATCGCCAACGTTGTGATGATTCCGCTCTCTGCTTGGTTGGGAGACTTCTTCGGCAAGAAAACCTACTTTGTCTTTTCCATGATCGGGTTCACAGCCGCCTCGATGTTATGCGGTTTATCCATCAACCTGCCGGTGCTAGTGGTAGCTCGAATTCTTCAAGGCTTCTGCGGAGGCGGACTGTTGGCAAAAGCGCAAGCGATTCTGTTTGAAACTTTTCCCCCTGCGGAACAGGGGTTAGCGCAGTCGGTGTTTGGAGTTGGGGTGATTGCAGGTCCGGCTATTGGTCCCACCCTAGGCGGCTATCTGACCGATACGTTAGGCTGGCGCTGGATTTTCTTTATCAATTTGCCCGTCGGCATTGTGGCTGTCATCATGGCGATCGTGTTCCTTCGACCAGACTTGAAGAAACACGGACGGAGCCAGCAGAAAGTGGACTGGACAGGAATTGTACTGCTGTGTATTGCGGTAGGTAGCTTGCAATCATTTTTGGAAGAAGGGGAAAAAGAAAACTGGTTTGAATCCGGTTTCATTACGCTCCTGGCGTTTGTGGCGGTTATAGGACTGTTTCTGTTCATCTGGCGAGAACTCAGCACAAAAGCACCAGCAGTTGACTTGCGGGTGCTGCGGCATAAATCCCTGGCAGCCGGTAGCCTTTACTCTGGTATTTTGGGCATGGGGCTGTACGGAGCCTTGTTTGCTATACCGCTGTTTGCTCAAGGCGTGCTGAAATTTTCGGCAATGCAAACCGGATTTCTACTCGCTCCTGGAGCTTTAGCGTCCGCCATCATAATGGTTTTACTGGGCAAAATTTCGACTAAGGTGGATGCCCGCATTTTAATTGCGCTGGGAGCCTGTGGAACGGCAGCCGTCATGTTCGAGCTGGCAAAAATCACGCCCCAAACCGGAACTGATAATTTGTTTTGGCCCCTAATCTGGCGCGGTGCAACTACGGTTTTGATGTTCCTGCCCCTAAGTTTGGCAACATTGGGTTCCATCCCCAAAGAAGATGTATCCGCTGGCTCGGGCTTCTATAACTTGACTCGTCAGCTCGGCGGTAGTATTGGCATTGCCATTCTGACCGCATTGCTGGCTCAACGAGAGGCTTTTCATCGAGCCATTTTGTTGGCCAAGTTAACGCCTTACGAGCCAGAAACAACGGAGCGGCTCAGTGCACTCATTGGTTTGTTTGAGAGTCGCGGTTCTGATGCCGCAACCGCCGAACAACAAGCCCTCGCCGCGCTCTCCCAATTAGTCAATACGCAGGCAGCCGTTCTATCCTACGCAGACATTTTTCGCTTTGTCGGCATTGTCTTTCTCTGTTCGCTGCCATTGCTGCTGTTTCTCGGTAAGGGAGGCGCTGGAGCTAAAGTACCTGCTGCTCACTAATTGCTTGATTTTAAGCAAAGTGCTGTATCAATTCCACTTGTACCGTCAGGTGATTGTTGATTGTTGATTGTTGATTGTTGACTGTTGACTGTTGACTGTTGACTGTTAGTTGTTAGTTGTTAGTTGTTAGTTGTTAGTTGTTATTGGGAATTGAGAATTGGAAATGGGGAATTCGTAGCAAGTAACCAATAAC
>NZ_JAUBTN010000072.1:0-33727 GCF_036705055.1 Microcoleus sp. CZ3-B2
TGACCCCATCTTTTTTTACCATAAATCGGTCAAACCTTTGTTAGCTATGGGTTTTAACGGGGTTGTCACCCCGTCAGCTGCTACTCCTAAACTTCCCAATACAAAACATCGCACGGGATGATTATCTTTTGATAATCTGGCAATTTCTCTGGGTTTTTCCCAACTATTCAATATCAAACAACTTTGATGGCAGACTTCGGCAATTAGTTTAAAAAATAACTGATAATCTTCATATCCAGTTTTATATTGTCCCGCTAGTTGTCGGCTGCTAAAAAGCATCTGCACGTCATCGAGGACAATCAGACACCGGTATTTTCGCAGGTAATCGAGGATTTGGGAAATTTGGGTTTCGATGTTTTGGGAAATTTCGGATGGTTGGGAAAAGATTTGCAGCAGGTTGGTGATGGTTGCGTCTAGGGTTGGGGAAAAGCGGAGGCTGCGATAGATGACGTAATCGAAGCCGGTTTTGATTTCGTCTATTAGGCGGAGGGAGAGGGTTGTTTTGCCGATTCCGCTGATTCCTAGGAGTGCGATGAGGCGAGTGCGATCCTGGGTTATCTAGTTTTCGAGGGTGGAGAGTTCAGAAGTGCGATCGAAAAAGGTGAATATTTCCGGTGCGTCGCCTAAGTCGATGTGGGGTTGTTTAGGAGTTGGTTGGGTTTTTTGCGGCTTTGTTGGACTTCTTGCCCTTTCTTGACAAACATTGACATGATTAAATGTGACATTCTTGCTCAGAATAGCTGATGGAGAATTATAAAAACTTGCTCTTTCAAGTATCGCTCTAATATTTACTTTAGTAACGTCTTCGTCGAAGACCTTTGATAGTATCTTCCATAATTCAGAAGCAGCAACCCTCACATAACCTTCACTACAATTACGGTCTTGGGCTACTTTGGTTGCATATTTTCGACCTTGGAGGACTTCTTTTAAAATAGCTTCTTGCAGGTCGTCTAAGTGCTTCCCTGTGTTGGCAAAAACTTTGTCATCGGCAAATCTTAAGACTTCCTTAAGCTCCATAGATCGCGTTTGGGATAATTTTTAGTTATTATAACTTATTTTTTATAACTTTTTAGATAACAAAATATAACGTTTTCTGACGCGAGTGAGTGGGCGATCGGCTAAGCAAGCTCATTGTATGATTTTTTTGAGCAAAGGTTGCTAGTAGTCTACTCTTTCAGACATTGTTTTCGAGATTTGCGATCGGGATGTCTGAGAAGAGTGGCCACATTAACGAAGTCATCCTTGTACGCAACTGAGGTTTAAGGATGAATAATTCGGATAGTCTTCTGCTCTGTGTCTGCCGCTCTGTACAGTAAATACCTGACAAGGATTTAACCTATGACAATTTTAAGACAGCTTAATCCATTACAATGGAGCACTCTCCCAGATATCGATGATGTTGATCCCCTCTGCGAAGAAGATGAGGCTTGTTTGCAGGACATAAAAACTGTCCTTGAAAAACACGGACGTTTATCAAAATTTGGGGTGGCTCTTTTACATACTCATTTTGCTCTCAAACAAAACGAATTAATGCTTGAAGTCTGTGATGTTGACAACCGAACTTTGGTCGCGAAGCCAGTGAATATGGATTTTATTAGTTCTGAAAATATCATTGAAACTCTCTGGAGGTTTGATCAAGGGAGCGGAATGTCATGTGCAGACATCTGCTGGAAATTGAAAGATGGTGGACACCAGCGTCAGCATGAAGCCTTTCCACCTAAAGATAGATGATTAGTAGTTGGCGTAGGGTGCGTTAACGAACTGTAACGCACCGCAACAGCGAGAAGGATGGAAGGAGGCTTAAGTGGGGCGCTCCCTCTTGAGAATCTACTATGCGGTAGCGCAAAGGATGGGAGAGGGTTTAGGGGCGATTGTTAACTGTTGACTAAAAATAATGGTACATCATTGAGGGTTTAAAGATGGAAAGCCAAACAATTATGCGTAAAGATGAAACAGGAACAAGAATAGATATTGAATATGAAAAAGGGAAAAAGATAGGGAATGTTCATGTACAAGATAACTCTAATAATAAGGAAAAGCTTTTTATATATCCAGCTAATCCTGATGATTCTGAAATTGAGAGCGCGATTAAGTCATCCGATATTCTGAGTCGAGCTTATAACCTTAAAAAGCCTGAAAAACTAGCGTATCTTAAGAGCCAGATCAAAAAGGCGATTGAGATGATGACTACTTTTGCAGAAACAGGTTATACCTCTGATTAGGTAAATTTTGTTCGTTTGCTCTTCCATCTCGAATCTACCATGCGGTAGCGCAAAGGATGGGAGAGGGTGCAGGGGGCGATCGCCCACATTTACAGGAAAAGTTAAAGGTTGGGCGATCGAGCACAAAAATGTACTGATTTATTGTTTTAAAATCTTAAATTGGAGTTAAAAAATGGGTAAAATAACTGAAGATGATTATATAGGAACTCCTGCCATCGTATTGTTTGAACACGCTTCAGAATTATATTTAAAAGCCCTAGAATGTCAGAAAGCACAACGTTATGAAGATGCTCTTGTCAAATATAACAGTGCTTTAGGTTTATTAGAGACTTTTTTTAAGTTTTGCGAAAGCGATACGAATATCGTTTCTCTACCAAGCAAAATTCTTTTTCTTTTTTTGCTCTTTGACTTAGTTGATAAAGTTAAAAACTGTTATGGTGAACTTAGAGAACCTTATAAATTCTCAGTATTCCAGAACTTTTTTTGGGAAATAATAGAGACAATTGGGAAATATGAAAAAGCCTTAAATCCCAAGCAAGTTATTCTCTATAAAAATATAACTAAAGCAACAAAATCAACTTATGAAAATATTCCATTAGCTGAATTTACTACAGCAATTTTAGAAGAGACATCTCAAGTTGGTGATAATTCAGATGATCCTACATTTATCGAAATGGTTTCAAACTATGACAAATGTTGTTCCTATAAAACATTGCTTATGCCATCCAAAGGAGTTAGTATTAGTAGTTCTAGTAGCTCTTGCTTCATCGCCACAGCAGCTTACTCCACTTCCACACACCCAGACATCGACACCTTCCGCAATTTCCGGGACAAAAAACTTTTAACTAATCCTGTAGGTAAAGGATTAGTCAGCTTATACTACAAGATCAGCCCTAGCATCGCTAACTATGTGAAAAAGCAGCCGGTTATCAAGAGCTTTTTAAGACAGCAGCTAGAGCGTTTAGCTGAGTGGATGCGTAGCCAAGAAATTAAAAGTTAGTATAGTTTTAAAAAGAACTATTTAACAAGCAGCGGGAAAAAGCGATCGCCCTTATCTTCCCAAAGTACGATCAATCGCCCCTACTTTCTTATTTAGTTGAGCAGTTGGATTATCTCCCCATCGCGCTGATTTTTTGGTAGCTAGAATATACTATTCGTTATTAGTAGGTGGTAAAAATGAGTACCAATGAAGACTTGTTTCGTAGAGCAGAATTAAATTATAAAAATAAAAATTATCAAGCAGCTATTGAAGACTATACCCGATTCTTGCAACTAAACCCCAATGAATCCAAAGCTTACTGGCAGAGAGGTGTTGTCTGGGTAGATTTGGGAAACAATCAAGAAGCTATTAAAGATTACACTCAATTTTTAAAATTTCGACCTGATGTGGTTGACGTGTATGTAGCCCGTGCCGCTATTTTCAAAGATGCGGGTAACTTACAAAGAGCAATAGATGATTGCACTCACGCTCTATCTGTGGGTAGTGATTGGGATCATATAGCATACAGTTTAAGAGGCGATTGTTATGGTGTATTAGAAAACTATCAGGCTGCGCTTCAAGATTATAACCAAAGCATTCGTTTAGATCCTGAAGAAATTGAAAACTATCAAAAAAGAGGCTTTATTCACCAAGAACTCAAAAATTACCATGAAGCGATTGAAGATTTAACTAAAGTATTGGGTCGCAATTCTGAAAATTCAGAAGTAGTTCACTGTTATCATCTTCGCGCTGGATGCCATCAAGGGCTTGGCAATTGGGCGGAAGCAATTAGGGATTTTACAGAGGTAATCCGTAGAGATCCTACTTACTATAGAGCTTACATTGGACGAGGTGGAGCTTATGGGTTCTTGAATGATAGGGAAAGTGCAGCTTCAGACTTGGATACAGCACTTAGATTATCCCAGGCTCAGGGAGATACTGATGCATACCAGAGCGCTATGATGGTGATTAAATTACTGGGGATTACGAAAAAAAGTAGTGACAGCAATATCAGTGATAATACGCCAAGCCCCGTTCCAGTGCTGCACGTAGTCGCGGCGATTTTGTTTCCCCCGCTGGGCGTATTTTTGACGGTTGGGCTTGGCATTCATTTTTGGATCAGCCTGGTGCTCACACTCGTTTTTACCTGGATTCCCGGCATTATCCACGCTGTTTGGCTGGTTTACAATCACGATCGAAGTTAAGCAGTAGGGAAGTGCGATCGCCCTTATTCTCCCGAAGTGCGATCGCCCTTTTCTTCCCGAAGTGCGATCGCCCACGGGATAGCTACGCCGATCGCACTATTGGATTATTTACCTATCAGCCGATCGTACTCTGCGTGAGTCCCAATCCAAAACCACAAAATACCTGTTTCAATTTCCACACCCAAGGCGCGATAAGCTTGTCCGGCCCTTACAGACCAATAATTACCAACTTTCTTAAAATGTAAAGAAGGATGAGACGGATCGACCCTCAGCAACTCATAACACTGATCTGCTGTAGCCTGTACCGTTGAGGGTAAAGCGTTATAACAGTCCCAAAATTTTCGAGTAGTATAGTGCATTAAATCTCTCGATAGTTACCACTCTCAAAATCGGCGATCGCTTCTCCTGCTAAAGCATCCAGTTTACCCTTAGCAATATCTTTCTCTAGCTGAATATCCCATCGTTGGTAATCCAAATTCAAAAACCACTCTAACAACTCTCCAATTTCGTTCGGCCCAAGTTCGAGAATCGCATTTTCTATCTGTTCTACAGTCAACATAGGCTGTCTTAGATTACACTTTATTTCGCTGATTTTATCGTAGCACTGCGATCGAAGTGATTGAGATATTACTCATCCCATTCTTCTCTTAGCTGCAACTGGAATTCCAAAGCATCCACACGCTTCGGTAAAAAACCGCGCCATCTCTTTAAATTTTTCCTGGGCAATCTTTGACTGCTATCCTGAGTCTCGGTTGTTTCCCGCTGACGAATCAATGCTGACAAAAATTCTAAAAGTTGCTGTTGCTCTTCAAGAGTGAGACTTTGAGCCTGACTTAGTACCTCGCTATAAGTAGACATAGGCTTTATGTTGAGATTTTTGGGCTGATTGTTATTATAGCAATTTAGGCTCTAGGAAAATGCGATCGCCCTTATCTTCCTGAAGTACGCCCTTTTCTTCCCGAAGTGCGATCGCCCTTAAGTTAATCATAAATTTCTCTCCGGTGTCCAATCTGGTGAATAGTAATCACATTTAAATCATCATCAAAAGAATAAATTACCCGATAATCACCCACTCTTAACTTAAAGAAACCTGCCAGATTAGCCGACAACGGCATAGGAGTAATTTGTTCAAAATTTTCAGCCAACCAATTGATTTTATTACCTATACGCTCCCGCACAGGCTGAGTCAATCTTTCTTGGTTAACCAGAGCTTCTGCTGTCAACTCAACCAAATAGCTCATTACGCCTTCATGCCAAGTTTTTGATAAACTTCCCCAGCTTCGATGCTGCTTTCTCCTGCTTGCTTGCGCTTCATTGACTCTAACAATTTCAGCTTGACTTCTTCCTTAACTTCTAAACCTGCATCAGGATCGCCCAAATATTCTTCTAAGCATTGTTCAACGGTATGCCGAATCAAGTCCCGCAGTTGCTCAACTGTCATATCTTTGACTTGCATATTAATCTCCTAGTCTGTGGGATTATCGATAAATTATAGCAACTTTAGGAGCGCCAAACCCAATCAAACTGATTTTGGCTCAAAGAAAGTGCGATCGACCTTTTCTTCCCGAAGTGCGATCGCGCGGATTAACTATCCATCGCCTGCCGGATCGCTTTGGCCCGCCACACTCAGCATCGGAAGAAAATCAGTAGAATGCCAGAGCCCCGCTAGCTTTTCGCGCGATCGAACGCCAGAGGATATTGCTGTTAGGGCGATCGACCTTTTGGTGTTCTCCTCGGGCGATAGTTAATCCCCAAATTTTAACTTAAAAATAAATTTTTCCACCATCGTTTTCCAACCGCCAAGCAGCTTTATCTATGACAATTGCAGCGGGATTGGCAACAGTTGCCGTGTACTTACCGAAAATGCCGACCCTTTTCGCTACTCATTTTCTCACCTATTCCCAGCAATTTTAATATTGCTCGCAATAGCAATGACCGACACGGACGCATCAAATAAAAACAAAGCAGGCAATTTTTTTATGGTTGCTGTATTTTGTGCAGGTTTGGCAATTAGCTACGATTGGGATACCACCAAACAAACTTATTCAGCGTATCTAAAAAACATTCAATTTGGACTGACAAATCCATCGTTAGTTACAGCCAAGCAAAAGTCACAATATGCAGCCATACAGCAGTCTATTCCACAGGGAGAAACAGTTTTGACCAGACTAGACGCACCTTTTATTCTCGACTTTAAACGCAATCAAATTTTTCTCGCCGACTGGCCCGGGGGAGCTAGTTTGCCACCCGGTATGCCTGCCTTCAAAGGCCCTGAAGCCTTGGCAAACTATTTAGCCACAAAATCTATTCGATACATAGCTTATTCGTCTTGGAGTCTCAATCATCCTGCTGTAGATACTTCAGGGCCTCGATTGTCATCTTGGTTTCGACTGCAAGCAAAACTTTCTCACGACTTTCGGGATAACCTGTGGCAACTTGCAAAAACTCGAAAACAATTGTATGAAGACGGAGAAAATTTTGTGCTGGATTTAGAAACAAAATTGTAGAAAGTCTTGGACGCAGAGATAGTCAGAAATCTGGTTTTTTCCAAACATCTTTCGTTGCAGCCAACAGTAAAGGTCAAAAATCCGGTTTATTTGATCGCAGGGGATTTTTTACATAAAAAAGCAAATTGGATATCAAACCGAGAAGCCGGAAATGTTTGGTATCAATTTTAGCCTCTGCTGGCAGCATCTGCAATACATCTTTTTCGGATAAAAGATTGAGGTTTTCTTCTTGGGCGAAAAAGTTCTTGCCCAGCAATCTCAAAAGAGCTCGAAACCAAGAGGGGGGAAGCCAGTGAATTAGGGGGACAGCGGTGTGGAATTCTACGGGAAACCAGCGGTTAGGAGTAGTGATGCAGCAGGTTTTGCCGACGCGGCAAAGTTCTCGAATAAAAGTTTTTTGCTGAGTTCGATTGCCGACGTGTTCGATGACGGCAAAACTCACGACTAAATCAAAACTTTTGTCTGGAAATGGTAAAGTCAAACCGTTAGAACGGACATACTTTAAACCGGGATATTCTTGTTCTAAAAATGCAGCATCTTCCATGCCCACAGCGGTGATTTTGTGGGGGTAGGGATAGAGTTTCTCAAAAAAATTGCAATCTTCGCGCCGGTCGGAAGTTACTCCTACATCCAACACGGTTGTGTCGTCGCTGGGATTGGCTAATGCCATGAGTAAATTAAACATTTTTTGGCGGGCGTACCAAGATAGTTTGGTGGCGAAACCACCAAGCTTGGGGCCTACGTACTCGCTGGAGTTTTTTTGATTTATTGTCATAGGATTTGAGGTTTTAGACGTACTCAGAGCAGAGGTTGTAGTGTTTAAGTGATAATTAGTTTACCTGCGCTTCAAGCCCAGCACGCTGAGAAAAAAGCTGGATAGAACCATCTGCAAACCGACGGTCAGGCAGGTGAGCGAGGGAATAACTAAACGCAGAGTTTTAGATGGGTCTAGAATACCGAAAGCTGTATCGCTCCAGATAGTTAATGACAAAAACGAGCCAACTATTCCGATTAATATCAGCGTGACTCCGGCAATCAATCCTGTTTCTAAGGTAACGTAGCGAAATATTTTGTTGAGTTTGGGGTCTTCGGGCAGCAGTTTCTCGCTGATGGCGAAAACTTTGGTGAAGAAAGCGAAAGTTACTGCTTGAAAACCGACGATAATTGCGATCGCCCCATAAAGCAGCGTATGTACGTCAAAGTTAATACTGCCAATCTTTTGAGTACCGGGCAACAGCCAGATGGTAACAATTATACCCAAAATCATCAGCGCCACACCAGGATACAAAAACAGCCAGCGAGGACTGTAAAGCAACAAAAATCTGAGGTGCCGCCAGCCATCTCGCCAAGTTCGCAAGTGCGGCGGGCGACTGCGCCCGTCGGGAGATAGTACCGTTGGGACTTCAGCGATTTTCAACTTGTACAGAGAGGCTTTGACGACCATTTCGCTAGCAAATTCCATCCCCGTTGTTTGCAAGTCGAGTTTCAAAATTGAGTCTCTCCTAAAACCCCGCAATCCGCAGTGAAAATCGCCGGCGGGACTTGCAAAGAATAACCGCCCAACCCATGTCAACACCGGATTTCCTAAATATTTGTGCAGTGGTGGCATTGCACCGGGTTTGATGCCTCCTTGAAAGCGATTTCCCATGACTAAATCGCAGCCTCCCCGCAATTTTTCGACAAAGGCACCGAGGTTAGAAAAGTCGTAGCTGTCGTCAGCGTCGCCCATGATAATATAAACTCCGCGTGCCGCTACGATGCCTCCCATCAGGGCGCTGCCGTAGCCTTTGGCTGCTACGGGCACGACTCGGGCACCCATTTTGGTGGCGATATCTTGGGAACCGTCAGTGCTGCCGTTGTCTGCTATGATGACCTCGCCGGCAATATCCAGTTCGCGCAGTGACCTCTGAGCCTTCTCGATGCAAATTTCTAAAGTTTCTGCTTCGTTGAGGCAGGGCATGAGTATCGAGAGTTCGAGAGTGTATTCCCCGCTGGTGTTGGTCTGTTCGGCCATAGGTTTATTCCAGGCATTGCTGGCGATCGACAATACTTACTTTTCCAGTATCTCTGCTTAAATTATTAGTTGTGAATAAAAATCAACAAAACTTAATTAAAGTTTTTCATTTTTTTCCCAACTGCCGTTTTTTTGTAATATTAGGTTAGTTAATTTATGAGTAGAAGCGTTTTTCTAGTTTTGCTCGCTGCTATTTTGTGCAGTGTGGTGGGTCAATTTAGTCTGAAAGCAGGAGCAAAAATCTTAGGGCCCATTGGCGCTGCTAATTTAGTGGAAAAAGTGCTCGCAATGGCAACTCAGCCTTTGATAGTTGGAGGTCTGTGTTTGTATGCAGTTTCTTCGATCGGCTTTATCGTAGTTTTGTCTCGCGCCAACATTAGCATAGTCTCGCCTTTACTGTCAATTAGTTACTTGTTTACTGTGTTGGGCGGGAAAATTGTATTTCACGAGCCTTTGCCACCGCTGCGGTTGGTAGGCGTGGGGCTAATTATGACGGGAGTAATTTTTGTACTCCAAGGTCAAAGTGGGGGAACCGCTGGGGGCAACTAGCGATCGCTTTTAACATTGATCATTGAGTGCTGAGTTGATAACTTAATTCAAAGGGTGTGTCTGATCGTAACCTTCTAAATCGATACTGAGGTCACAATTATGAATTATTATTATTTTATTTCTTTTGCCTGGGGAATTTTCATTCTTGTATCCCTGATTGGTTGGGGTGGAGTAGTCAACCGCATCCTTTTTCCTCAGTACAGAGTTGACTGGGGACAAAGAGCCGCTTGGGGGATAGCTTGGACGATTATATTTGGTGGTTTATTAAATGTGACATGGACTATTTCGCAAGCAACTATTTTAATATATATATGGTTGGGCGCAATTTACGGAATAATAGATGCCTGGGCAAATAAAACTTTGATCGCCGACGAGCTGAATCGGTTAATTAATGCTTTTAAAGAAAATAGTTTTTTGGCGATCGGGACTTTTATCGCTTTGCTTCTGGCTGCTGTGCAATACAGTGGTTCAGTGGCCTGGTATAATTTTAATCCTCACGATGACTACCACGCCTATTTTGTATTCCCCCATAAAATGCTTCAAATAGGTTCTCTTGGTTCCGATCCTTTCAGCGAAAGAAGATTGGTATCTGCACTGGGAGGACAATCATTCTTGCATACATTCATTCTCAGCCTGTTGGATGAAAGAAGTTTATATCTGATCGATCCCGGATGCGCCTTAGTCGTAATGATAGGACTCACGATCGGATACTGTCAGCAAAAACAATTTTCAAAAAGCTCGACATTACTGATTGTGTTCGCATTTTTATTAATTAGCCGAGATCATACAAATACAACTGGTATATTAATTCCGGTATGTCTTTTCTTCAGCTTATTTAGAGTTTTTGATTGGGACAAGCTAAAAGCAACAAACATCCACAGTAATGCTGCGATTGTAGGATTGCTTGCAGCCGCTATCTGCGCTTTAAAAACTACCTTGATTCCTGCGTGTATTATTTTCTTCACCTGTAGTTATTTTTTCTATATCCTTGGCAGCCAAATAAAGCATAAAGCAATCTACGAATTTTGTTTAGCTAGTATTTTATTGGCTGTGTTTATTTTACCCTGGTCGATCTCACTGTATCAGTCATCCGGGACTTTATTATATCCCATATTTGGTAGAGGTTTTCATGGTTCTGTATACGGAGGCTCGGTCAAGCTTCCTAGCAATGAGATTTTCGGAGAGCTTTTTCGATTTTCAGCACTTAGACTCAAGCTATATGCAATTTTAGCAATTGTTTATTTACTGACTGTATTGAGAATTAGATTTTTTATGGTTGGTCTCCATAAAAAGCCAATTGTTAGGGAAGCAAGTCTGTCTATTAATCTTAGTAATGTGACGGGCGTTGCAATCATAGGAATTTCTACTGGAGGCTCGGATATCGACCGCTATGCATATTCACTACTATTAGTTGTGTTCCTGATATTAATATTGGTTGTTAGGGAAAATATTGAGCCAAAAATATCAAACTTAAACTTAAGAAATAGGCGTTTCATTGGTGCATTATTTTTGTCATTCTTATTAGCGATCAATTGTAAGGGCGACAAAATGTTTAGACAATATAATCATTATTTAGAGAACATTGCCTCTGGTTTAAAAAATGTACCTTTAGTGACACTAGACGAGCGAGAAAAATATTCAAAAATGCTAGATTCGGTTCCTGAAGGAGAAATAGTTTTAACAAGACTTGACAAACCTTTTTTAATGAATTTTAAGAAACATACAATCTGGATTGCAGACTACCCAGGCGGGGCTAGCCTTCCGCCCGGTATGCCTTCCTTTAAAGGAGAAGAAGCGCTAGCAGATTATCTAGTTTCAAAATCGATTAGATATGTTGCATATTCTTACGCTAATGAAGCGAACTTTCCTAGGAAATCTCTAGAATATAGACTCGAAGTCAAGGCACTAGGTTTTTGGCTCCGAAATCAGGCATTGAACACTTTTGAATTTCAAGATAGCTTACAAAAACTCGGTCAAACGAGAAAACGGATTTATGATGATGGAGCAAATTTTGTAATTGATTTGTCAAGCAATAAAAACAAGCAGTGATATCAGTTTTATTTGCAGTATTTAAAATAGATGAACCAACATCACTTATTGATCGATCGCACCGCCGTTCTTGCTACAATGCACCAAAAAGAACGGGTGATGGCTCCCATTTTGGAACGAGAATTAGGCGTAAAACTCGTACTGCCTGCCGAGCTTAATACAGACATTTTCGGCACATTTACTAGAGAAGTTAAACGCTTAGGAACTCAAATAGAAGCCGCCCGCCAGAAAGCGGAAAAAGCTCTAGAAATTGCGGGCGAAACTCTGGCCTTTGCGAGTGAAGGTACATTCGGCCCTCACCCAATGATGCCGTATCTGCCAGCTAATCGAGAAATCGTAATTTTATTAGATCGAGCCAACAATCTCGAAATTATCGGCGAATCATTGTCTGTAGAAACTAATTACAGTCACCAGTTAGTTGCCACTATAGAAGAAGCAGATGATTTTGCTCAAAAAGCTGGATTTCCCGCACACGGACTGGTGGTTGTAGTTGGCGATGCTGCTAAAGGGAAGGGAGACATTGTTAAGGGAATAACTACCGAAAAGCAGTTGTTTGAGGCGGTGACAGCAGGCTTGAAAAAATCGTCAACTGGCAGAGTTCACGTCGAAACAGATATGCGGGCGATGTACAATCCCACTCGGATGAAAAATATCGAAAATGCAACTCTCGATTTAGTTAGAAAATTTCAGCAATTGTGCCCGCAGTGCGGTTGGCCGGGATTTGAAGTTACTGACAGAAAAATCGGATTGCCCTGCGGACTTTGCTATTTTCCGACTCAGCTAGCGCGATCGACTATTTATCAATGCAAAAACTGCGGTTATACTAAAGAAGAACTGTTTCCCGACGGTCGAGAGACTGCCGATCCAGCTCAGTGTCAGTATTGCAACCCTTAAAATTAAGTTACTAATGATAGCCGTAGCAACCGAACGCAACTGGAAACCCGTTATTAAAGAATTTGAGGCTGTAGTCGGTAAAAACGGGGTAGTGCAGCGCCGCGAAGAATTGATTGTTTACGAGTGCGACGGGCTCGCCAGCTACCGCCAGCGCCCCGCTGTGGTAGTGTTGCCGCGCACTACCGAGGAAGTGGCAAATGTGGTCAAAATATGCGATCGCAATTCCATTCCCTGGGTAGCTAGAGGCGCAGGAACCGGGCTTTCCGGCGGCGCTTTACCCGTAGAAAACTGCGTGCTGATTGTCACAGCCCTGATGCGAAAAATCCTAAAAGTAGACTTAGAAAATCAGCAAGTAGTCGTACAACCGGGAGTAATTAATAACTGGGTAACGCAAGCAGTTAGCGGCGCAGGTTTCTACTACGCACCCGATCCTTCCAGTCAAATTGTTTGTTCGATTGGCGGCAACGTTGCCGAAAATTCTGGCGGCGTTCACTGCCTCAAATACGGAGTTACAACCAATCACGTTTTAGGATTAAAATTGGTAATTCCCGACGGTTCCATTGTCGATGTTGGCGGCGAAATTCCCGAAATGCCCGGTTACGATTTAACAGGTATATTTGTCGGTTCCGAAGGCACTTTAGGCATCGCCACGGAAGTTACTTTGCGAATCCTGAAAGCGCCGGAATCGATTTGCGTTCTGTTGGCGGATTTTGCCAGTATCGAAGCAGCGGGCGAATCGGTTTCCGATATTATCAGCGCTGGGATTATTCCAGGGGGTATGGAAATCATGGACAATATCAGCATCAATGCTGTAGAAGATGTAGTAGCAACTGGTTGTTATCCCCGCGATGCGGCGGCAATTCTGCTCGTAGAAATCGACGGTTTAGAAGTGGAAGTTGCCACAAATAAACAGCGAATTGCTGATATTTGCAAGCAGAATGGAGCGCGAAATATCACTACTGCCCATGACCCGGAAACGCGGCTGAAAATTTGGAAAGGGCGGAAAGCTGCTTTTGCGGCGGCGGGTCATCTCAGCCCGGATTATTACGTGCAAGATGGCGTAATTCCGCGCACGCAAATGGCTTATGTTTTGAAGGAAATTGAGGGTTTGAGCGAGAAATACGGTTATCGGATTGCGAATGTATTTCACGCGGGAGATGGGAATTTGCACCCGCTGATTTTGTACGATAACTCGGTAAAAGGTGCGTTGGAAAAGGTGGAAGAATTGGGGGGAGAAATTCTCAGGCTGTGCGTGAAAGTCGGCGGCAGTCTTTCGGGGGAACACGGCATCGGTGCTGATAAGAAGTGTTTTATGCCGGATATGTTTTCGGAGGTAGATTTGGAGACGATGCAGTGGGTGCGTCAGGTGTTTAATCCGAAAGGTTTGGCGAATCCTGGGAAGATGTTTCCGACGCCGAAGACTTGCGGGGAAGCGGCGAGGGCTAAGGTTGAAACTATGAAGAAGTTGGAGGGTGCGGAGGTTTTTTAATTCCCCAGATGCAGACGGCAGTTTCAACCGCCGTCTGCATCTAATGTGCGATCGGCATTTTGATAATAAATTCCGTGCCCTTGCCCAATTCCGAAGTACAAGATAATTCGCCATTGTGTCTTTCTACAACAATTTGATAGCTAATTGACAAACCCATTCCCGTGCCTTTACCAACGGGTTTGGTAGTAAAAAATGTATCGAATATGCGCTGCTTAACTTCTTCAGCAATTCCCGGCCCGTTGTCAGCAATTTTGATTTCTACAAAATTCTCCCTAACTTCTGTGCAAATCTTAATCTGGCTGGGACTCTCTCGCATTTCTTGAAAACTTTGCTTACTATTCCCATCACCTAAAGCATCGATCGCATTACTGAGAATATTCATGAAAACTTGATTTATCGGCCCACCAAAACACTCCACAGGTGGTAAGTTTCCGTATTCTTTGACAATTGCAATTGACGGTATTTCACCATTTCCTTTCAAACGGTGATTTAGTATTAACAGCGTGCTGTCAATACCTTCATGGAGGTTAACGGGTTTCATCTGTGAATCGTCGTGCCGCGAAAAGTTCCGCAGCGACTTGACAATCTGGTCAATCCGCTCGATACCGACGCTCATTGAAGATACGATTTTGGGGAAATCTTCAACCAAAAAATCTAGTTCATCCTCTTCTATTCTCTGTTGAATTTCTACAACTGGATTGGGATAGTGCTTTTGGTAAAGTTCGAGGTAATTAAACAAGTCTCTAGTATAATTTTTGAGGTAAGCAAGATTGCCGTAAATGAAGCTAACGGGGTTGTTGATTTCGTGAGCGACTCCGGCAATTAGCAATCCCAAACTAGACATTTTTTCGCTCTGCACTAATTGGGAATGAGTGGATTTTAGTTCTTCTAGTGCTGCTGCTAGTTGAGCTGCTTGTTCTCTGCTTTGTGCTTCGGAATTATGCAATGCTTCTTCGGCTTGTTTGCGATCGGTTATGTCTCTCTGTACGCCGATGAAATGAGTTAATTTACCTGTTCTATCGCGCACTGGAGATATTGACAAAGCATTCCAAAAAGCGGTTCCGTCTTGGCGGTAATTTTTTAATCTTACCTTGCATTCGTTCTCTGTTTTCAATGCTTGGCGGATGGTATTTAGCGCATCGGAGTCTGTATCGCTTCCTTGCAAAAATCGGCAGTTTTTCCCGATAACTTCCTGTCGCCGATAACCTGTCATGCTCTCAAATGCGGGATTGCAATAAATAATTGGATGTTCTGGGTTAGTTGCGTCAGAGATGACAATTCCGGTACTGGTAGCTGCCATAGCCCGATCGTACAACCAAAGCATTTCTTCGGCGCGCTTGCGATCGGTAATGTCCCGCAGCGTCGCTAAATAAGCCATTTCTCCTTCCCATTCCGTTTCCACCAACCGCATTTCTACCACAGCATTTTCTTGCTGCTTGCGAATAACTTTAACTTCGGTTTGTACGACGCGAATTCCTGCTGTAGCTGCTTTTCTAACTGGGGGAATAATATCTGCGTTAATCTCCAGATCGCAAGCAGAACCTTCTACTAGCAAACCACCAAAAAACACTCGACCTAAAAGTTCCTCAGCCGTGCAATTAAACAGCGCTTCTGCTGACTGGTTTACAAAAGAAACAAGTCCTCGTTTGTTGACAATTACCATGCCGTCTGCATTCTTTTCTATCGCATTCCGAAACCGACCTTCGCTAGCTTTCAAATCCTGCTTTAGCTGTTCCATTGCTCGCTGCATCTGCTGCATTTCACACAAACTCAGACTGTAAGCTTGTGAAAAGTTGGCCTGTGTCGAAGTTTCTGCTGATTTTTTTGATATTTCTTGAGAGTTTATTCTATTGGTCATGTTGCTAGCAGTTTGTTTTGGGTTCCTACTAATATTACTGAGCTGATTTTCTGAATCTGCTTCTTGAAAAAACATATTTGAACCTACTATTTTTTTTATTAAGATGTCGCTCTTGCCCAAGTTTTTGGCTAATTTAGGGATAGAACAATTTATAACCGATGCTAGCACATGAATTTGATAATTAATCCTAAAATATCCTTAAGATTATAGAGCGATCGCCATCGAATTATCTATTACACTGGAATAAGTAATTTTAACAGCATAGGCCCTGGCGCGGGAGACTGCCGTGAAGGGGAAAGATGGCTTCAATCCCGCTGACAGCGGACAATATAACAGGATCGACGCGCCCGTTATAAATATTTATAGCCTTTCTCCGAAAGGTGAGGTACTGTCCGGTATAGGGCATATGGTATACCTCACCACGCTTGAGAACCGCTATATAATCAACTGAAAAGTGTTTTATTGTATAGAAAAAATATAATTATAACAAGCCAAGTCATGTTGAGATAATGTAATCATAGTCACAAACTACCAAATTATTCCCGTACCGCCAGATTTGATATAGAATATAACCTGTCTATTTTTGCGATCGCAATTTCAAACCAATGGCACGTCTAGCACTTCTGAGCGTATCCAACAAAACCGGGCTAATCGACTTAGCGCGCAGTCTAGTAGAAGAATTTGAATTTGACATAATTAGCAGTGGCGGGACAGCAAGCGCCCTCAAAGAAGCAGGAATCCCCGTCACAAAAGTTGCAGAATATACTGGTTCCCCCGAAATTTTGGGAGGGCGAGTCAAAACACTTCACCCGCGAATCCACGGAGGTATTTTAGCGCGCCGCGATGTAGCGCAAGATATCGCAGATTTAGCCGAAAATCAAATTCGGGCGATCGATCTAGTTGTAGTGAATTTGTATCCGTTTGAACAGACAATTGCTAAACCGGGAGTAACTCTAGCAGACGCGATCGAACAGATCGATATCGGCGGGCCCGCGATGCTGAGAGCTTCAGCTAAAAACCACGCTCATTTGACAGTTTTGTGCAATCCCGAACAGTACAATACTTATTTAGCAGAACTGCGGGAAAACGGCGGGGAAGCTTCTTTAAAATTCCGGCAAAAGTGCGCGCTGGAAACCTTCAAACATACAGCAAACTACGATCGCGCGATCGCCAATTATCTCAGCAGCCAATCCGAGCCAGAATCGAAGCTACCAGAAGATTTCAACGTATCGGGAACAGAACTGCAAACACTCCGCTACGGCGAAAATCCCCACCAAGCGGCCACCTGGTATCAAAGCGGAACTGCACCCACAGGCTGGACGACTAGCACCATCCTGCAAGGCAAAGAATTAAGCTACAATAATTTAGTAGATTTAGAAGCAGCAAGGCGGCTAATTGTAGAATTCCCGGACACTCCAGCCGCCGCTATTCTCAAGCATACAAATCCTTGCGGTACAGCCTTGGGAACAACTATTTCCGAAGCGTATCAAAAAGCTTTCGACACCGATTCAGTCTCAGCTTTCGGTGGAATTGTCGCCCTCAACCGCCCGATTGATGCTGCTACCGCAACGGCGTTAACTAAAACATTTTTAGAATGTATTGTTGCGCCGGGGTGCGAACCAGAAGCGGAAGAAATTATCAAGAAAAAGGCGAAAGTTCGAGTCTTGATTTTGCCGGATTTGACTCAAGGGCCGCCGCAAACTGTTAAAATTATTGCAGGTGGTTTGCTGGTTCAAGAGTCAGACAATGCAGTAGAAGAAACTAGCAATTGGCGCGCAGTTACTGAGAAACAGCCGACTGCTGAAGAGTGGGAAGAGTTGCTGTTTGCTTGGAAAGTAGCGAAACACGTTAAATCTAATGCGATCGTTGTAACGCGCGATCGCACTACAATCGGTGTCGGTGCGGGACAAATGAACCGCGTCGGATCGGTTAAACTAGCATTGGAACAAGCAGGAGAAAAGAGTCAAGGAGCGATTTTGGCTAGCGACGGCTTCTTCCCCTTCGACGATTCCGTAAAAACGGCGGCGGGCGCGGGGATAATTGCGATCGTCCAACCGGGAGGTAGTATGCGCGATAAAGATTCCATCGAAGCAGCCAACCAACTCGGAATCACAATGGTTTTCACCGATATCCGCCACTTTTTGCATTAGGAAATATACCTAGCAATTTTCAATTGTGTATCATAGGGTAGGGATACAATAGTGTTCGGGGATGTCAATAAGCGCCTAAACTTTTTGTATACCTCGTTGATAGCAGAGTCTAGAACCCCCTAAATCCCCCTTAAGAAGGGGGACGAAAGAGAATACTCTTATCCCCTACTAAGACGGGAGACTGTGACACTCTTATCCCCTACTAAGACGGGAGACTGTGACACTCTTATCCCCTACTAAGACGGGAGATTATGACACTCTTGTCCCCCCTTGTTAAGGGAGGTTAGGGGGGATCAAAAAGACTGTGACACCAATCAAAACTGTTATATCCTAACGACTTCCCAGTTGCGTCCTTAAAAAATTATGACTTACACTCAACAGCAAATTCAACCCCAAGACGTAAAAGTTAAAATCCTCCTCACCGGCGGACATCAGTGCACCATTACGCTCAAATCCGACACACCATTATTGCACAGCCTAGTCAAAACATTAGTCGATCGCACCCAAGCAACAGTAGGTTTTTCCACCTTATTTCAAATCCCCATAGACGACGGGCGTTCTAGCCTTTCCTTTCCCGGCGAACACCTAGTCGGATTAGTCACTGAACCCCCAATTTACTTGCAGCAACTGCAACCGCAGCAGCCAGCAACTCCCGCCGAAATCCCCGCCGAAATCCCCACCGCCGCGCCTGTAAATGACGACTTAATATCTCGCTACGCCCAAATAGATAACTTTTTGACACCAGCAGAAAAGAACAAACTAATCAAATATGTTTTAGCAAAAGAATCAGAATTTGTGAGTACCAGCACCTCAACAAATGCCCAAGATTACCGCCGTTCTATGGTACTTCACTCATTCCCCGAATTTTCAACACTGATGGTAAATCGGATTAAAGGAATTCTCCCCGACGTGCTGCGGAAATTAAATATCCCATCATTTCCGCTTGGTGATATAGAATCTCAGCTAACCACACACAACGACAACAACTTTTATAAACTTCACAACGACAGCGGCTCGCCCGATACCGCTAGCAGATTTTTTACTTACGTTTACTATTTCTATCGAGAACCCAAGGCTTTTTCCGGTGGCGAATTGCTGATTTATGATAGCAAAGTCGAGAACAATTTTTATGTGGCGGCCGACACTTTCAGAACGGTAGAACCTCGGAATAACAGTATCGTATTTTTTCTCAGCCGCTATATGCACGAAGTTTTGACAGTTAGCTGTCCCTCGAAAGCTTTTGCTGATAGTCGCTTTACTATTAATGGCTGGGTGCGTAAAGCTGATTGAGACAAGATTTGCGGGTTAATCTGGGTGCGTAAAGTAAAGATAAAACGGCGGTTAATATCAATTCCGATTGCACTCATACATGATGTTAACTGTTAACTGTTAACAGTGAATTTATATCAATTCTGTTAGCATCAGAATTATTCATTTCTCTCTAATCTCTCTGTGTTCTCTGTGTTCTAGTCAGGTTAAATCATTCCGATGCAACGGTCAACGATATTACTATTCCGATGAAGAGATGATTTGATATAAAACCAGGTTTACACAAACAAAACCCGATCTGAGAGGGGTTGAAGAATGGATGGTTAACATTACGTTTTTTTCTTGAGACGGCATTTTCTTCAATCTGCGGAGGCGGACGAAAGTTTTTGTAGACCTGGTTTCAACCGCCGTCTGCATCTGCATCTCCCATGAGGCGATATTTACTCCTGTGCTCCGGCATTTTTGAGCAATTTTACAACAGTGGAATAACCTTTAAACTCAGCCAGCATTAAAGCTGTATAATTGCCGGGATTTTTGTGATTTAGTTCTGCACCGGCGGCGATTAAAATCTTGACTGCATCAGCATAACCGCGATGGGCGGCCCACATTAAAGCAGTTGCGCCCGAATCATCCAGCAGGTTGACATCCGCGCCTTTTTCAACTAATAATTGGACGATCGCCAAATAACCGCGATCGCACGCCTTCATTAAAGCCGTTTTCCCCAAATCCGCCGGAACATTCGGATTTGCACCCCCGTCGAGCAAAACCTTCACCGTCTCAGTATGTCCGCCAAAAACAGCCAGCGTCAAAGCCGTCTCCCCAAAGTTTTTAGCATTCAGAAAATCTGCCTGATTTGAGTTGACTTTTTGCAGCAAAGCCGCTACGATCGCACTGTGACCGTGAACAGCAGCCACCAGCAAAGGCGTATCGCCCAACCGATTTCTGGCTCCGACACTAGCACCTCGGTTTAATAGCAATTCCACCACATCTTCGCAGCCTTCAACCACCGCAAAATTCAACGCAGTTTCATCATCTCTGTCCTTAGCGTTGATATCCGCGCCAGCATCGAGTAACATACGTGCGATCGGCAAATTTCCCCCAGCAGCAGCAGCCATCAAAGCCGTGCCCCCATCTCCATTCTTCACATTCGCATCAGCGCCCGCACCCAGCAAAGCCCGCACCGCATCAATATTGCCTAAATCCGCAGCCAAAGTCAAAGCAGTTTCGCCGTCTTTGTCGCGAATTTCCGCATTAGCGCCCTCCGCCAACAGCACCTCGACAACCGCCAAATTGTCCCCCGTAGCAGCCTCCATCAAAGCGGTTTTGCTCTTGAGATTTTTAAGATTAACATCCGCACCGCGATCGAGCAAAATTCTGACAATTTCAGCGCTACCTTGACTAACAGCTAAAAATAGCATGGCATTGTCAGCAACAGCACCCGCATCAGCCAAAACTTTCACAACAGCTTCGTGCCCCGACAAAGCCGCTATTTTCAGAGCAGAATCTCCATCTATATCTCGGACATTCACATCAGCCTTAGCATCAAGCAAAAGCCGCACAACATTAACATCTCCTTTGAGAGAAGCCGCCATCAAAGCCGTACTTCCATCATCATTTTTTGCATCAACATCAGCCCCCGCAGCCAACAACAGCCGCATAACATCAGCCTGTTTGTGAGCGGCGGCCAGCATCAAAGCTGTCAGCCCAAAACGCCTGCTCGCGAGGTTGACATTAGCGTCATTGTTTAGTAGAACACGCACGATTTCCGTATAGCCCTTTTGGGCGGCAAACATCAAAGCCGTTGTCCCCTCAGAGTCTTTGGCATTAGCGTCAACGCCTTTAGCGAGTAAAGCTTGGACGTGAATAATATTGCCAGTCTTGGCGGCTTGAATCAATACAGCGTCTTGTTTAGTGGCAGGCATAATAGTGTCTCATCCCGTATATTTTTACGGTCGCACGAGACTGACTTAGTGGTATACTAAGTTTTATGAAGTATGTTTGCTAATCCTCAGAACACTATGAACGTCGAAATAATTCCGGAGTCAGTAAAAGTTTGGAGCCAATTCTTCCACCCAGTTTTAATGTGGGTATTGCTGGCTCTGTCATTTTATGCTTTGTATCTCGGTCTTCAAATCCGCCGTACCAGAAGTGCTGAAGGCGAGGCCAAAAAAGAATTAATTAAGGGCAAATTCAACATCAAGCATCACCAAATTGGTTCTTTGCTGCTAGCCTTGATGGTAACAGGGGCGATCGGCGGAATGGCTGTCACCTACATCAACAACGGCAAACTATTTGTGGGAGCCCACTTGCTAGCAGGCTTGGGAATGACCGCAATAATTGCCATTTCAGCCTCGCTGACTCCTTTGATGCAAAAAGGCAATGATTTGGCCAGATACAGTCACATCGTTCTAAATGTGGCGCTATTGGGGCTGTTTGGCTGGCAGGCGGTAACAGGTGTGGAAATCGTGCAAAGAATTATCAGCAAAATGTAATCGTTAAAGCACGATTCACTCTTGGACGCGCGAGTGTCCTGAAACCGGGTTTTTCACGAGAATACTTCGTTTGTAGACGTAGATCATTCTAAAAACTCGGTTTTTTTAGTCCCAGTGCGTAAGTGCTATAATTGCGATCGGGCTGTCATATAGCCGGGAGCATCTCATATTTGTAAAAAGACTTCTTTTGACTCCTTCTTTCTTCCTCTTTCCTCCTGTCTCCTGTCTCCTGCCTCCTACCTCCAATTTCTAGCTTGGCTGCAAAAGTGAGATGCTCCCCATATAGCCTTTATCAAAAAAGTCAGATACAGGTTGAGATTTGAGATTTGAGATTTGAGATTTAAGATTGAGGGTTTGATACCTCATTTTTGTCAGAACTACTATAGCGATTCTCAAGCGTGGTGAGGATAGTCCAATGCCCTGCGCGGGCCAATGCCCTATCCCGGATAGTACCTCATATGAGAGCACAGAAAGGCTATAATAGATTAATCTATTTTTGTTGCAAAATTTTCAATTTAAGTAAGTCGGTGGGGAAAAACACAACTGTGTTAAGAAAGATAAATGAGGCTAAAACCCCAATCCCTCCTGCATTCTGTCTCCTGACTCCTGCCTCATCCCAACTACAAATATTTACGCCTTTCTACTTACTCTAAATTGTGCTTTGCTCAAAATATAAGTAAGCAAATTAGTCTGCGGTCAAGTTTAGTTTAGCAAAGCCAACCAACTAAAATGCCCTCTTTAAAAAAATAGCCTTGATCAAAAAGTTTAGATTTTAGATTTTTCGGCTTCGCGAGCGTACAAGTTTTAGATTTTTCGACTTCAGGAGCGAACAAGTTTTAGATTGGAGGATTGAGGGAGCGATCGATCGGTCAATACCTCCTATGATATCAAATCCTCTCTTCATCGGAATAGTAAATTCACTGTTGACTGTTGACTGTTGACTGTTGACTGTTAACTGTTATAGCGGTTCTCACAAAAGTGAGGTATGCCCTATGCCCGGTTTGGCCTATGCCCTATGCCCGGTTTGGCCTATGCCCTATGCCCGAAAGTACCTCATATGAGAGCACAGAAAGGCTATACTTATCGACTTTCTATCCAGCTCCCTTTGTCCGGGGTTTTGCTGGAGCCTAGAGTGTTGCTAAAGCTTGATATTAATTGGCTCAAAGCCTTGAAAAAACGGAGAGGGTGGGATTTGAACCCACGGAACCTTGCGGTTCACCTGATTTCAAGTCAGGCGCATTCGACCACTCTGCCACCTCTCCCGGTAGATAAACTACATCATACCAGTAGTTGCCGCTAACTACAAGCCGTTGCCGATTCTGTGTGCCGGTAAAGAATTTGTTCTAAAACCACTGCGAAATCTTCCCCCAGCCAAACTAGAGACGCTTCCGACACTGTGCCATTTTCCAGCAGCACGATCGAGAAATTCCGCAGTTTCGATCGCTCTCTCTCCACAATTCGCGGTACGCTGGCGGCATTCAAATAAACTGTACCCTCCCCACTCACGAAACATGACTTCCGCAACTCGTGCTTGGTGTGTCGCAGTTTGTGGTGCATATGACCAAAAGTTACCAGAGGTACGTGCTTCCCCGAACCGCGAGTTCGATCGATCGCCTCAGCAAAATCCGGGTCTCCCCAATCCCCTCCCAGCGGTTTCCAATCTCGCCCGCAGAGGTCGCCCGGAGCCTCTCCCAGCCCCGTCGGGCCCGTGTGACCCAAAAAAATCACATTTTCGCAATCCGCATCCGCAGCAGCCCCTGCAATGCGTTTGGCCGACTCCTCAAAACTTTCTACCCCAAACCATTCTGAGTAAAAATCGTTGTACCTCCACTCCGAACCCCCCCAAGTAAACGGGCGGCTTCCCACCACAGTTACGCCCAATTCGGGAAAATCTCGCTTGCTGTAACCGACGTGGGCTTCTCCCATTAAATCTAACTGCTTTTTTACCCAATTTTCTTTCTGGCGATCGTAGGGGCACTGACTCCGCCCCCACTCGGTTGCTGTGTACCAAGCGTCGTGGTTTCCAAACACCGCAGCTTTGGGAATGTCCAATTGGGCGATCGCCCGCACCACATCCACCGACTCGTTCCCAAAATCCCCCACAAACAGCACCAAGTCAACGCCCAAATGCTTCAGCGCCTCGCCGTCTTCTGCTTCCCAGCGATCGTGAACGTCCCCCACCACCGCAATTTTGATAGATTTAGCTTTATTCATTTGATTTGTTATGTGCGATCGAGCCCTAGCCCCTTCTTATCAGCATAAGAAACAGCGACCAATTTTTGCACTCTCCCCCAGGCAATTTTAGATTTTAGATTTTAGATTTTAGATTTTAGATTGGCCCAACCAGCCGCTTGCAACCGTTTTTGGTGAATTCAACTATAATTCAAAATACATTTGAGTCCAGCCGCCACCATTCACCCAAGATTCTAACTGTGTTTACCACCGCACCTGCTCCCAACTTTACCCAAACCAGACTGCCCGACGACTTGTTTGCCGCAATCAACGCCCTCAAACAAGAGTTAAACGCCGTCATTCTCGCCCACTACTACCAAGACTCCGACATCCAAGACATCGCAGACTTCATTGGCGACTCCCTAGAACTTGCCCGCAAAGCCGCCAACACCAGCGCCGATGTTATAGTTTTTGCCGGAGTTCATTTCATGGCAGAAACCGCCAAAATCCTCAATCCAGACAAATTAGTATTATTGCCAGACTTAAATGCAGGTTGTTCCCTCGCCGACAGTTGCCCGCCCGAAGCCTTTGCAGCATTCAAAGCCGATCGCCCAAAACACTTAGTTATTTCCTACATTAACTGTACCGCCCAAATAAAGGCAATGAGCGACATAATTTGCACCAGCTCCAACGCCGTCAAAATTGTCAACCAAATTCCTGAAAATCAGCCAATAATCTTTGGGCCCGATCGCAATCTCGGCCGCTACGTCATCGAACAAAGCGGTAGACACATGGAACTCTGGCAAGGAGCCTGCATCGTCCACGAAAACTTCTCAGAAAAAAAGATAGTTCAACTCAAAATCGAAAATCCCGAAGCCGAAATCATCGCCCACCCAGAATGCGAACCTCCCGTACTTCGCCACGCGAATTATATCGGTTCCACCGCCGCTTTGCTCAAATATACTCAATCGAGTTCCAGCCAAGCATTTATTGTCGCGACTGAACCGGGAATAATTCACCAAATGCAAAAGCAAACACCACACAAACAATTTATCCCCGCTCCTGGCAACAATAATAATACTTGTGCTTGCAACGAATGCCCGCACATGAGATTAAATACCTTGGAAAAATTGTACCTATCCCTCAAAAATAAAACTCCCGAAATTACCATGTCCCAAGAACTGCAACGGGCAGCCTTGAAACCAATCCAGCGAATGCTAGAAATGAGCTAACCGTCAATTACCAACTTTCAGTTAACCTATTGTAGGGTAAATTGGGTGCGACAATTAACTTAAGTCACCAACAAACAAATATTAAACCGCGCCCAACCCACTAATATTAGACTTGCATTGTACTCACTCGCAGACAATCTATAAATTATCTGCGTTTATTTGTGTTTATTTGCTTAAAATCTGCGGTTGATCGGCTCTCTCGAAGATTTATGCAAGAACTATCAGCTAAAATCAAAAATTGTATGATTCCAGAAAAACTAATAATTTTCACCCGCTATCCCGAACCCGGAAAAACCAAAACTAGACTGATTGCGGTGCTGGGAAAAACAGGTGCTGCCAATCTTCACCGCTTGATGGCCCAAAAGGCGATCGCCCGCGCGCTCACTCTCCAAAACTCCCGCCAACTATCAGTAGAAATTCATTACACAGGCGGCAGCCCACAACAGATGCAAGACTGGTTGGGAACCGATGTTATTTATCAAAATCAAACAGACGGCGATTTAGGTGCCAGAATGACCGCAGCGTTTCAAAACTCCTTTAATTCGGGGGTTGACAAAGCTGTAATTATCGGCACTGATTGTCCCGCACTGAAACCAGAAATCATGGCAAAAGCTTTTGACGAACTGAGCCAGCACGATTTAGTTTTGGGGCCGGCAAAAGACGGAGGTTATTATCTGATCGGGCTGGGGCGATCGGTACCAGAATTATTTGGTGGCATTAACTGGGGAACTAATGAGGTTTTTGCTGCTACGCGGGCGATCGCCCAAAACCTCGATCTGAAAATTGCTTATCTTCCCACTCTTGCAGATATCGATCGACCGGAGGATTTGCTAGATTTAGATATGAATATGTTGAAATAATTAAACTCGATTGAGCAGATCTAATTCATTAGTAATTCTCATGTTTAATTAATAAAAAACACTTGATTTTGAAACCAGAAAGTCATAATATAGTAATTGTATTTGTCTGACCAAATGCAGTGGTTAGACAGCGCTTGCGACAATAGTCGCAAGCGCGACAAAAGCCAAAATATAACAAATTTTAGTTCAAAATAGAATCATGATTTGAGGGCGATACTCTGCGATAATCGTCCCCCAAATCGTAGAAACCCGGTTTCTGACTGAATTGCTCCTAAAGCGTCGCCCAACTCCTAGAAACCCGGTTTCTGACTATAGCGGTTATCAAAAAAGTGAGGATAGCCCAATGCCCTGCGCGGGCCAATCCCTCCGCTTCGCTCCGCTCAATGCCCTATGCCCAATGCCCTATCCCGGATAGTACCTCATATGAGAGCACAGAAAGGCTATATTTATGGCTACTCAACCCAAAACTCATAGAAACCCGGTTTTTCGACCCCATCTGTAAAGCCTAAAACTGTCCCAAGCTGTTGAATAACAGATAAGCTTTGTACAACCCGCCCTCTATGTCACGGGCTGCTTAATTCTGTATGCCATCAGAAAATCATAATCTCAAAATTTCTATTATTATTCCAGCCTTAAACGAAGCACCTACGATCGCCCCAGTCATCTCCACCGCCCGAAATGCTAAAAATGTTGAAATCATTGTCGCCGACGGCGGCAGCAGCGATGGCACCGCAGATATAGCCCAATCTTTGGGCGTGCGAGTTATCTCTACCGCCCCAGGCCGCGCTACTCAAATGAATACAGGTGCCGCCTCCGCTACTGGAGATATCCTGCTGTTCCTCCACGCCGACACTCTTTTACCCCCAGGCTACGACTCTGACGCGCGCATGGCATTAGCTAAACCGTCCATACTAGGGGGGGCATTTCCACTCAAAATTGATGGGCGCAGGCTCTGTCTGCGGCTGGTAGAAACAGGGGTAAACTGTCGATCGAACTTTTTCCAAATGCCCTACGGCGATCAAGCCATTTTTCTGTATTCAGCTACCTTTGACAAAATCGGCGGTTTTCCCGACTTACCCCTGATGGAAGACTTTGAATTCGTGTGCCGGTTGAAAAAACAAGGCCGCATTGCCCTATTACCCCAGCCCGTGCTGACCTCCGACCGCCGCTGGCAGCAGCTTGGGGTACTCAAAACCACTGCCATCAATCAAATAGTAATTATCGCTTATTTCCTGGGAGTGTCGCCCGATCGACTCGCTTTCTGGTATAGAGGACAAAAGAAAAATTCTTCTGAAAACTAAAGAATAGTGAACTTTTCTAAAGCTCGGTAGCATTTATGCAAATAGGAAGCCCGTCCCTGCGTAAAATATGACTTGAACGCCTCAAAATTTACGCACAGCGAGGAAAAAGAGAATATGGCCGATCCCAGAGATGCAGAGCTTATTAAACCCTTTAACGGCGACCCCTTCACGGGTCATCTAGCAACTCCCATCAGTGCTTCTGATTTCACCAAAGCATTCATCGGGAACTTGCCAGCCTACCGCAAAGGACTCTCGCCCCTAGTTCGAGGTCTAGAAATCGGTTTGGCACACGGCTATTTCCTCGTCGGCCCAGAAATCGTCTTCGGACCCCTGCGGGATTATCCTGAAGCAGCTAATCTTGGCGGACTAATTACAGCCCTCGTCATAGTTCTACTAGGCACACTAGGTATGTCTGCCTACGGTTTGGTCTCTTTCAAGCAAGACAACACCAGCTACCCCAGTGCTAATCCCATGACTCCCGATTCCCTCAGAAATGCTGAAGGATGGAGTCAGTTGACCGCTGGTTTCTTCATTGGCGGCATGAGCGGCGTCTTTGCTGCCTACTTCTTGCTGGAAAACTTTAATGGCGTTGATGCCATTTTCCGGGGTTTAGTCAACAATTAGACTCCGCTGCTCGATATCCCTGTTGAAACACGCTAACTTTAGTTTGGAGAATTTGACATGACAGGTACCTACGCTGCCTCTTTCTTGCCTTGGATTTTGATTCCCGTTGTTTGCTGGCTGATGCCAGTTGTGGTAATGGGTTTGTTGTTTATTCACATCGAAAGCGACGCCTGAGCTTTTCCCACAAAGCAACACCTCAGTTGGAAGACTGACAGACAAGTGCTCTGAAACCTCTCTCATAAGTCTAGGGAAAATCCGAAAAAATTGTTTTGAGATTGCTGGTAATTAGGAAATTTGCTTTCTTTACCCCAACCCCCAGACTCGACTGTGTGGAGCAATCTTTCTGTCTTCTTCCATCTGAATTCGCCATTGCAAAAAATCCTCTGTCATGCGGGCAGAGGATTTTTTTACAAATATTTTTTTCCCGCAGGCACAAATCACCCGATCGCCAAAGACAAATTTCCAAATTCTGAGCCACAATTGTTATGGAAACCTACTCATCAGGAGACAGCGATGCAATTTCTCTCCGCGCGCAAAATCTTAGCTCCATTCCTGATCTCGGTACTGCTGCTGGTGACTTCCTGCGGTCAAACCCAAACCCCTTCGCGCTGGGATCAAGCCCAGAAGGAAAGTACCCAAAAACCCGCGGCTAATACCAAGCAGGCTACTGACAAATCCATAGCTCAAAGTCAAAACCTTCCCAAGAACGCAGTCGCAGGCGGCAAGTTAAATAAATACTTCCCCTCTTCAGGCGGCGGATTCGATCGCGTCTTCGCTCAAGAAAAATCTGGTTTTGCTGAAGCTAAGCTCAACAAAGACGGTAAAAATGTCGCGGTACTCTCGATTAACGATATCGCCGGCAACCCCTCCGCTGGTACAAAATTCCAGCAAAGTACCAAGCAAATTAGCGGCTATCCTGCTGTCAATCAGGGTGCTAATATCACTGCTGTTTTGGTGGCAAATCGCTATCAGGTGAAAGTTCAATCCCGCGATCCATCTTTTACTGCTAGCGATCGCGAAGCTTGGCTGTCAAAATTTAACCTCGCCGGCCTCGCTAGCGTTAAATAGCAATCTCTCCGATAGAACTTCCCGCCCGACTTTAGTCAGGCGCAATCAAAATTAAGTCTGCCCAGACAAAATTGTGAAGTTCTTGCCATCTGCCAAAAGTAATATCTTTGATTCTTGTTCAGCTATAAGGAGTTTTTTGTGAGCAAAACAGTCTTTGAATTAGTCGATCAATTGCCCAAAGACAACATGACTGTCAAAGCCCTGCGAGCGCTTGACTTTGTGGTTCCCGGCGAGTGGAACAATTTAGTGGGCTTTGAAAATACCATTCGCACTGTTACTGGCGAAACTGATGAAGATTTGATTCAGCAAATTGGCGATCGGGCCATCTATCTCTACAACGATAAGTCCCAAGGCTACCAGCGCGCTCTTTGGCTCTACCAAACCATCGACAGTGCCTCCGGTGCCCTAGGCGCGGCTGCTATGGCCAACAAAGTATCCGAAAATGTCCCGTTTTTGGGCTTCCTCGGCAATCTCACCCCGAAGCCAGAAAAAGCTCAGACGATCGACCTTTCTTTGAAGTTAGTCACTGAGTTGCTCGCTTTTTGCCAAATCAACGGGATTCCAGGCGACAGCATCGGCGATTTTGCCGGAGCTCTGGGCGACTACGGCGGCGAATCCCTGATGCGGATGGCTGCTTTGGTTTGTTTCGACGGTTTGATTCCCCTGGGCCCAGACTTTATTATGGCCACTCAGTCTTGGATTCAACGCCTCTCCCCGCAAGATTTGCAAGATAATGTAGTGTTTAAGTCGATCGGCGGCATGATTCCAGGCGGCTCTCCCGCAGGCCAGCTCGGCTTTATCGGCGAAAGCTTTAACTCGGTTTCCGGTTGGATGGGCTCTTTTGTCAGCGATCGAGGTTTGACACCTCAAAACGTACTCGGCCACTTGCAGAATTTTGTCGAAATTTCTGCCGATAAGGTGGACTATGTGGGCGCATTCCTCGACATGACTACCAATTACTACGAACACACCGGCGTTCAAACTCTCGCCCGCCGTTTGATTGAACGAGCTGTCGCTGAAATTTAGACTCAGCACAGGAGTTGCAATTTGTCAAGAGGAAAACCCGGCAGCGAGTGTTTCGATCTCAAAGTTTTTTGACTGACAATTCTTTAAGCTTGGTTTTCGATAAAATATCTGTGCGATCGATCGAGTCGATCGCCCGGATCTCAACTCAAAACTCCTACCAATCAATTTTACAAGGAAGCCTTAATGCCAGAAGAACCGCAAAACCCTACCGCTGGCGAATCAGAAACTCCCAGTGCTGCGATCGAGAACGCCCCAAGTTCCGACGCACCCGAGACAACCGACTTACCCAGCACTGACAAGCCCGCAGCTAAAGCTAAAAAGCCCCCAGCTAAAGCCGCTGACGGCGACAAGCCCCCAGCTAAAGCTAAAAAAGAAAAAGCACCTGCTGTTGAAGACAAGCCCTTTGCAGAATTTATTCAACAAGATTATTTGCCCGCCTTGCAAACTGCTTTGACCAAGCAGGGCGTTAAGGACTTAGAGGTACGTTTTACCAAGCAAAAACTCCCCATTGCCGGTATGAGTACCGCTGGAGATTGCTGGCAAGTAATTGGTAAATTCCAAGAAGGTCAGCGCCAATTTAACCTGTATTTTCCTCAAGAAAATATTCAAAGTCAAAGGGCGTTTTCCTGTGCTGAAAATAATACCCATACCAGCACTTTAGAGCCTTTTTTGATAGACGAGCGCAAGATTACTCTCGACCTCATGGTGTTTGGCGTAGTCCAGCGGCTTAACGCTCAAAAATGGTTGAATCTTAATTAGTCAGTAGTCAGTAATCAGTAGTCGGTAGTCAGTAGTCAGTAGTCAGTAGTCAGTAGTTGTTGGGAATTGGTTATTAGTTATTGGTTATTGGTTACTTGCTACGAATTCCCAATTTCCCATTCTCAATTCCCAATAACAACTAACAGCTAACAGTCAACAGTCAACATTCAACAGTCATTAGTCATTAGCTATGACTTGTCATTTATTGGTCACTAGAAGCAAAATTACAGATTGAGCGATCGATAAAGTTCGTATCCAAATTAACCAGACCGTCACTAAAAAGTGCCTGGAGACAAGCAACTAATGACTGAGGACTATTGACTAATGACTGCTGACTACCGACTAATGACTACTGACTCCAAACTAATGACTAATGACTGCTGACTACCGACTAATGACTACTGACTCCAAACTAATGACTAATGACTACTGACTAATGACTCCAAACTAATGACTAATGACTACTGACTAATGACTCCAAACTAATGACTCCTAACTAATGACTTACCTGTTGAAAAATTGCGAGCTTGCATAATCGCGAAAAGGTCAACATCTGTTTCTAACAAACAAGCATGACCGCTGTTAGCCAGCATCACCATTTCAGCATTGGGAATTACTTTGACTAAAAGCTGCGCTTCTGCTATTGAAGGTAGCAGCCGATCGGCACCGCTAGCAATTACTAACGTCTGCTGTTTGATGCCGCGCAACTGATTTTCATCAACATCAAACGATCGCACTAACGCCAATCTCCACACAGACGTGTGTTGCGGTACGGCTTGCATCGCTTCTAGCAAAGCCCGCCGGTCGTCGCGCCCAATCTTTCCTAAAGATGCTAATATCGGCAACAAACCGATTACCGACAGCGGATAAAGATTCGCCGGCAACCACTGAGTTAGATGCGAACCCCACTGCACCCAAGGCTGTTGTCGGAATGAAGAAGCAGGATTCACTAAAATTAGTCGATCGCACAATTGGGGAGCTTCTAAAACAATTTTCATCGCTAAACAGCCCCCAAATGACTCCCCGCACAGATAAACCTGCCGCTGCTGCTTTCCGGTTTGCTTTTCTGCTTCGATTAAGGCAATTGTTTCGCTGACAAGTACCTCCCAACTAGCCATATCATCAGGAGGTAAAGTTAAGCAGCGAATGTCGAAATGATTCGCCAATTTAGAAATTTGCGGCCGCAGCAGCAAACCGCTACCATCCATACCGGGTAGAAATATAAATAAAGGGCGATCGGCTTTCGGGGGTTTGGGGGTTAGAAAACGAACCTGGTTACTAGCATTTGGCATGATTAAAATCAGAAATTAAATTGTATGAACTCTATCAGTCGGGGATTGCTGTCAAAAATAGGGGGATAATCACAGAGCAAGAAAAATCATCAATTAAGACATCAGACGAATCGGGAATCTTAAACCAGGAAGCGACTAAGAATCAGCCGAGGACGGCGACAAAAGGAAAATGCAAGTAAAAATTGCAAATTTATTCCTAATGACTGATGACTGATGACTATTGACTAATGACTTCTTCGTTACAAACACCCTCGTTGGAGCAATTGTGCAATTTCCCCCTGACAGTGCTCTGTGAGTTCAGCAACAACAGCTTTGGCTTTTTTGCCTCGATATTGCTGCTGTCGATCGACAGTAATCCAGTAAGGCCGACCGATTAAAACATTAACTCGCTGATAAACTATCACAGGATGCCACCCGGCGCGATCGAACAGCGGTTCGGAAGGATCGAACAAACTCAACAACTTGAGCGGTACACCAGAGCGCACCGACTTTTCCTCGATCGAACCAATCGCCACCGGCAATACCGCCAAATCGCGCAGCGGAGCCCGCAAAGCCAAATGAGCAAATCCCCGCTGAAACTTCCCCACAGTATTCGGTTGAGTACACTTCACCATCGGTTCTGCACCCTCTGGAAATACCCCCACCATCTCCCCACTTTGCAGCAGCGACGTCGCTTGAGAGAAAAAATGCTGCTGTCGCTGCTCCGGTGCTTCCAAGGGAAAAGCCCCAAAAGTCGTGACAACTTCCCGAATCACCGGAACTTGACCCATGTAGTGATGACAAGCAAACCGGATCGATCGACTCAAAGCCGCCGTCAGCAGCACAGGATCTAAGAAACTGCGGTGATTGCTCACCACCAGCACGGGACTATCTCGGGGAATCCGGTGCTGGTGGTGCAAAAACATCTGCGTTCCCAAACCAGCCAGGAAACAGCGCGAAATCAGCAATGTGCGATCGGAAGACATGGGCTAAAACACAGGTGCGAGGCTATAAAGGTTGATTGTATCCCCATGCAGCTTAACATTACTTTACAAAATCGGGAGTCAGCCAAAAAGCATACTTCCCCTAGACAAGACCTTTGCAAATCTACCCGCATTTCAGGCGCCGCGCGGATCTACAGATAGCGGTTCGATCGCGTTGTGAGGTATACCCAATCCCTCCGCTTCGCTCCGCCCAATGCTCCATCCCTCCGCTTCGCGCTCGCCCAATCCCTCCGCTTCGCTCCGCCCAATTCCCAATCCCTCCGCTTCGCGCTCGCCCAATTCCCAATCCCTCCGCTTCGCTCCGCCCAATTCCCTGTTTGGCCAGCGGCACCTCATCTTTCTGAGAAATGCCTAATACCATTTTTTTAAAGATGTGATAGAGATAAAGCCTGTAAAATCCAGGACCATCCGGTGAGAAATCCAAGGACGCGATCGGTGAAAGATGCTAAAATTTCCTGAACTTTTGTGCGAAGTTCATCAAGATTACTAAACACCGACTTTCCCTAAGAAATTTTTGAGATATTCCCACACTCTCTCTGTGGGATTTACTTCGGGACAAGCCGGAGGTTGAAACAGTAAAATAATATTGTCTGGTAAGTCAGATGAGTCTAAATTATGAGCCGGTGCGTTATCGACTTGAATGATGTGTAATTCATCGGGATATTGTATTGACAAAAGTTGCAAATATGCTTCAAAACAAACTTTATCTAAATGTGAAAACTCCCAAAAAAAA